>NZ_LS999521.1:1513120-1815744 GCF_900520355.1 Acinetobacter calcoaceticus
ATTGGAAATTATTAATATGCTCTATTTTTCTAACAGGAGTCTTTTTCTTAACTTTAATGTTCTATCTAGGTTTTGACTTTGATACTTTCAAAAAAGTCGTTCTAATACAAAGTTTGTTAGTCGCTGTGGCTATCATCTTTGACTCTATGGAACGAAAGAATAATCCTATTTTTCCAGGATGTATTGTTTATCCCTTACTTGGCATTGTATTTGTTTTAGGATTTACACCTATTTTAGATTTTTTTGCTGAAAGACCTAAAGGATTTCATAGTTGGGATATTAGAAATATGTTTGTGATCAACTCTGGCAGTGCAGACTATCATTTTAGGAAACTGGCTTGGTATGGCAAAGCCTATATACAATTAGGTTTTGCTATGGTGGGTGGATTTCTCGGCCTGTTTTTTCATTTAATTTTTAGAAATAGTTAAGCTAATGCTACCTTCTTATGGTAGGTGAAAAGTTGTTTTAATTACTGAAAATTCTTAAAAAATCCTAGAACTGTTATAAGTTACTTAGATTTCTTATTCATAAAATATTGTTTTCTTATTCATTTAAAATATATAGAACAATCAGTAGTTTACTTTTTATTCTTGTTTTTTTGACCAAAGGTTAAAAAATTATAAATTACTAAAAGTGATGGTAAATTTTAACTAATGAAAATATATAATTTTTTTAGTAAAACTAATAAAAACTGAATAAAAGTATCGAAAATTCATATAAAAAGTGTAATAAACCATAAAACTTTTTCTAATTGAGAAATTCATCAGAAGTTGAACTATTAATTGATATTTAAAATGAAACTTATGTTAGTGTTTTTGTTGTTTTTTTGTATTATGCGCGGTCAGTAGAGTAAAAAAATAATGCTTTGAAAAAACAATCAGAAAAGCTAGTGATTGTGTTGGGGAAGGCTAGTTTTTACATCTATTAATTTTATTGGCGTAATGTAAAAAAGGTTTTTAACCATGAAAAAGTCTCTCATTTGTTTATCAGCAATTGCTATGGGTTTAATGTCTATCAATGCCGCAAATGCTGCAACTGCAACAGGCACCTTGACTGTTAAAGCAACAATTACGAATAGTTGTGTATTGAATACTTCAGCTACAGGTACAACAGCAAATGCAGTTTTAGATTTCGGTACTTTAAGTTCTCTTGCTAGCAACGTGGATGCAGACACCACAACGGGTGGTACTGCAATTAAAGTTTTATGTAACAACACTGTGCCATGGACTTTGGCTTTTGATGCTGGCAAAAATGCTCAAACGACTCAACGTCGTATGATTGGTGGCGCAACAAGCAACGAATATATCCCTTACAACCTCTTCTCTGACACTAATCGTGCAACAGCGATTGGTATTGCAACAACTGCATATAGCGGTACTGGTACTGGTGCGCCACAAGCAGTTAACGTATATGGCCGTATCCCTGCTGGGACGACTTTACCAAGCGCAGGTAGCTATGTTGACACCGTAACTGTAACAGTGACTTATTAATTTTTAATAAGTTTTATTGTGTCATTGCTAGCTCTTGATTGAGAGAGCTAGCCTAATTTGAGAAAAGTAGTTCTGGGCAAATCATGAGAAAAAATATCTTTGTTATTACAAGTTTATTGTTATTTTTGCCTAGTATGCTGAACGCTGCATCAATTCGTCTTTCGCCTGTAAGTGTTGAAATATTAAATGATCAATCGGCGTCCTCAATTAGCCTATATAACCAGTCAAATGAAAGCACTGATTTGCAGGTACGTGTATTTGAATGGCGCCAAAATGCTGGGCAAGATCAACTCATACCTACAGATGAGATTGCGGTTAGCCCCCCGTTTTTAAAATTACAACCTAATGATTCTTATAACTTACGTGTAGTTAGAATTAATCCAGCACCAGTTTCTGGTGAGCAAACATACCGTATTATTATTGATGAACTACCGAAACCGATTGATAACCGTAAAGCTGATCAAGGGATTAACGTACTACTACGTTCGTCATTGCCTTTATTTGTCGTAAATAAAGATGCAATGACTAAACTTACGTGGTCAATACAACAAGAACAAAATAATTCTTCTCTTATGATTAGCAATGTTGGCAATCGACACGCACTTTTAAATAATTTAACACTTGTTGATGTAACAGAAAATAAAAGCTATGCCATTAAAGTAAATACGGTGAATGGTTATATTCTTGCTGGCAAAGCAAAAAATTTTAATATTAGCCCTGATTTTAAATTTCAAGCGGATCATAAATATAATATTTCATTGAATATTAACGGTAAGCAAACATCTCTTTAAAGAGGCACATATGAAATATCTCGTAAGTGCCTTATGTGTTATGTACTTGCCGATTCATGCTTTTGCTGAATCATTGCAAGATAACACCAATATTGCTTTACCAAGTATTCCGGAAGTTACAAGCTCTTCTCATCAGGTGTTTAGTTCTGATAAGGCATATACACAGCTTTTCTTAAAGATTTCTATTAACTCGGATATTTCAACAGATTTAATATCGGTACGCCAAGATCAAGATGGAAAGCTATATATTCGTGCTCGTGACTTAAAAGTTTTAAGGGTAAAAATGGATGAACACACTCCAGATAGCCAATGGGTGTGTATTAATGAGCTAAAAGGAATCCAGTTTAGATATCTAGAGAATGAACAATCTCTAAACTTACAAGTTCCTTCAAGCATGTTGACGGATTATTCAGTTGACTTAAATGGTCAACAGCTCACCAGCCCTCATTTACTCAAAATGAAACCCTTAAACGCTGCCATTCTGAACTATAGCCTCTACCACACCCTGACCAATGACGAGAATGTCTTCTCCGGTTCGGCAGAAGGGATCTTTAATAGCGCAATCGGTAACTTTTCATCAGGTGTTTTATATAACGGTAGTAATGAAAATAGTTATAGCCATGAAAAGTGGGTACGTCTGGAAAGTAAGTGGCAGTATGTCGACCCTGAAAAGATCAGGATATATACCTTAGGAGACTTTATTTCCAATAGTTCTGACTGGGGAAATAGCGTACGTCTGGCAGGTTTTCAGTGGTCGAGTGCCTACACTCAACGTGGTGATATTGTCACCTCGGCACTACCGCAATTTTCTGGCTCGGCTGCATTACCTTCGACTTTAGATTTATATGTTAACCAGCAAAAGATTTATTCGGGGCTTGTGCCTTCGGGTCCGTTTGACATTAAACAGTTACCATTTATTTCCGGAAACGAAGTCACGCTTGTGACCACCGATGCAACCGGTCAGCAGAGCATTACCAAACAGGCTTATTATTTTTCATCTAAAATTCTGGCAAAAGGCATCAATGAATTTTCAGTAGATATAGGGGTGCCACGCTATAACTTTGGGCTATATTCAAACGATTATGATGATGCCACTTTTGCTTCGGGTGCGATTCGATACGGTTATAGTAACTCACTGACCTTAAGCGGTGGTGCAGAGGCTTCAACGGATGGGCTATCAAATCTGGGCACTGGCTTTGCCAAGAACCTGTTTGGTATTGGGGTGGTGAATGCCGACATTGCGGCGAGCCAGTATAAAGATGAAAACGGTTATTCTGCCTTAGTTGGTTTAGAGGGGCGGATTAGCAAGAATATTTCGTTTAATACCAGTTATCGCAAAGTATTTGATAACTACTTTGACCTTGCCCGTGTGTCTCAAATTCGATATTTAAAAGATAACCAAACCGATGCTGAACCCAAAAACTATCTGAGCTACAGCGCACTGGCAGATGAGATTTTTAGAGCAGGGATTAACTATAATTTTTATGCAGGCTATGGGGCTTATCTAAGTTATAACCAGATTAAATTTAGTGATAACTCCTATAAGTTATTGTCTGCCAATTTAAGCGGAAGCCTGAACAAGAACTGGGGATTTTATACCTCAGCGTATAAAGATTATGAAAACCACAAAGACTATGGCATTTACTTTGCGTTGCGTTATACACCGTCTACCCGAGTTAATGCGATTACGAGTGTTTCTAGTGATAGCGGCAGGTTGAGTTATCGCCAAGAAATATTTGGTTTATCAGAACCACAAATCGGTGCATTTGGATGGGGTGGCTATGTTGAGCATGATCAGGATGCCAATCAAAACAATGCATCGGTGTATGCCTCTTACCGTGCCCGTGCTGCTTACCTGACAGGGCGATATAACCGAATTGGGGATAACGATCAAGTTGCAGTTTCAGCGACGGGATCGTTGGTTGCGGCAGCTGGAAGGATTTTTGCGGCCAATGAAATTGGAGATGGCTATGCGATCGTGACTAATGCTGGACCGCAAAGCCAAATTCTAAATGGTGGCGTTAATTTAGGCGTAACTGATAAGTCTGGAAGATTTCTGATTCCTAGTTTAATGCCATATAAAGAGAATCATATTTATTTAGATCCGTCGTATCTTCCTTTAAATTGGAGCGTTAAATCTACAGATCAAAAAACGGTGGTAGGTTATCGCCAAGGTGGTCTTATTGACTTTGGTGCTCATCAGGTCATTTCAGGATTAGTGAAACTTGTTGATCAGAACAACTCACCTTTATTGCCGGGTTATACAGTTCGAATTAATGGCCAAGAAGATGGTGTACTGGGTTACGACGGTGAAGTATTTATTCCAAATCTATTAAAACAAAACAAACTTGAAGTCGATCTTCTGGATCATGGTTCATGCCAAGTTAATTTTGCGTATGAAAATAATCAATACAGTGCTAAAAAATTGGGGCCTTATGTATGTCAATAACTACTGCGAGCCATAGTTTTTGGATGAATAGTAAAAAGTTTTCATTGGCCATAAAGTATATTTTAGCACCTGTTCTGTTTTTTATATTATATGCATTTTTTAGCTCTGCACATGCGGCTTGTACGGTAACCGGAACCACTAATAGTACGTATACCTATACGGCTGCCACCATTAATAGTGATGCAAACATCAACTTTTCTGGCACGATTAGCTGTCTTGGTGGACGTACTACTCCTGAAATTTCAGCTTATATGTGTATGAAAACCGTATTTACGGGAACCACAAACACCAATAACAGTGTTTCATTGCCTTATACGGTCACTGCAACTGTAGGTGGCGCAGGTTCTTCTAGCACAAATCAGACCTCAAATGTTTGGTCTGGACCAGTGAGAACAGTCGCTTCAAATAATATTATTAATTACTCTGTAAATGTAAAAGTTCCAGCCCGCACTGGTTCTCTTATTGCGTACCCTAAAGGTACATATACTGGTACGGTTCAGCTTTTCTGGGATATGCAGGCAAGCTCTAGCACTGTTTGTGAAGGAAATAGTGGAGGCGGGTGGGACTCAGGTAATGCCACTATAACTGCTAATTATGTTATGCCAAGTTTGTGTCAATTAGATTCAACTTCAAATGTAGATTTCGGCAATATTAATGATATTGGCACAGCCACTCGTGATTACACAGCACAAGGCGCAGTGAATACGACTTGTAACAATGGAACACCATATAGCATTTATTTGGGGGATGGAAATAACCGTATTGTTGGCAGTTTTAGACGTATGACAAATGGTAGTAGTCAATACATTCCTTATCAGCTATATCAGAACTCGACTTATAGTACGGTATGGAACACAACTGGTGGTGTAACCGTAATTGGAGGCGCTGGGGGCGTATCTAAGACGGGATCGGGGAATGCTCAAAGTACAAATGTCTATGGAAAAATTCCGCAGGGTACAACTATTTCAACGACTCCAGGTAACTACTCAGACACTATAGTTGTTACAGTCACTTATTAATGATCTGTTGGAATTTGATATTGAGTAAGTTTCTGGAGTTGGATTGGTAATGCAAATACCCAAGAGTTTTAGATTTAATATTTAAGCTAAGCTTAATTTGAACATTTAAAGAAAAGATAGATGTAAAAAGGTGATTAACGGTAATGTTGTTTTAGAATAAGTAAAAACAGAAAAAGACAAATTAAAAAAATAAGAAAAAACATCTGATGAATAAATACCTTATGAATATTAAATGTATTTTTACACAAGTTAACACATTGTACAAATTAAATTACAGTTCTCTTATCTTTATTTAATCTTTCTTATCAATAAAAAAAGATTTTAAGGGCAAAACTGGTTATTAATAAATTATTTATTTGTATTGGAAAACAAAGTGTTAAAATTGTAGGGTTGGGGTGCTTTGATATATACAACTATCTCGAATTTTAACCTATTGAAAATACCAAGGTTTACAACTTGTTCCAACCACTTACAATCCGAACTAGACTCGGTGGATTCTACTTCTTCTGCTATTGCTGAAGAACTTTTAGATACCGATGGGAACTGTGGTACTGGCTTTGCAACACCACTTTTATAACCTGCTTTAAATTTACTGAATAACTAAGGTAAAGCAGGTTGGCGAGATCTTGCAGTAGATGGGATTCATGGATCAGCAACAATAAATGCCCTTAAAGTGTACTTGTCCAAACGTAGTAAAGAGGGTGAAAAGACTCTGGTACGTGTTTAATATCATGCAAGGTCAACGCTATATTGAAATTTGTGAGCATAATCCACGACAAGAACAATTCTTCTATGGCTGGACCGCTGCTAACCGAGTTTCCTTATGAAGGTTCTAGTCTTACTGTGTATTCTGCTTTGAGAATGTACATTTCAAGGTAAAGATAGAGACATGATAAGTAAGTAATGAGTCCTGCGGGAAATAGGACTCATATAATACAGAAGATTTTAATATTTTTTATCTAAACTTATTTCTTGGTGGCTATTGCTGCTAAGAGAAGTCCTCCAGTTAAAGCAATATGTTCTAAAACAATTTGGAAATCTTGAGTTCTCTGTGGTTCAGCTAATTCCCAAAAGGGGTGTCCAACAGGAATACAAAGTAAAGTGAAAACGGTAAGTATTCCTGCACCTAACCATGTAAGTCCTGCAAAATTTGAAATAAGTAGAATTGATCCTACAAGTTGAACAGCTATAGTTGCAAAAGCAAATAATTGAGGAAGCGGTAGATTCGCTCGAATCATTTCATTAACAACAGCATCAAAGTTAAAAACACCAAAAATACCAGCAATTAAAAAAAATGAAGATAAAACTATTCTTCCAATAACTAATGCGTAATTACTTGCTAAAGCATTTTGAATTAAGGATGCCATAAGAAGGTAATTCCTGTTCAGGGTTGATGGTAATGATCGTTACCATCATACTTTTGTACATGGTAATGTCAATAGCCATGGCACGCCTTTTATTTTGTAGGAAAGAATTGTGATAAGTGAAAGTAGCAAAACCAAGCAAATTGATAATAAAAATCGCCTTATAATTCAGACAGTAGGTGATATGTTTCTGGAGCATGGTTATTCAAGAGTCTCTATTAATGCAATTATTTCTAAGATAGGCGGATCTAAAAGGGACCTATATGCTCAGTTTGGAGATAAAGAAGGGCTTTTTAGGAGTGTGATTGCTGATGTATGCCAGCAAGTACTTGATCCACTAAAAGCTTTGCCTATAGAAGGTGGTTCTATTGAGCAAGCTCTCACTTCTTTTGGAAGAATATTTTTATCAGTACTTTTATCTTCACGCGTAATTGCTTTACAGAAATTGGTACTTTCCGAAGCGACTCGTTATCCCGAGTTTGCAAAGACATTCGTACAATTAGGCCCAGTTAGCGCATATACTTTAGCCGCAGATCTTTTAATGAGAAGAGCTGAAGTTGGGGAGATAAAAGTTTCAAAACCGAAAGTCATGGGTGCTTTATTTTGCGATATGCTCATCTCAGATCTACAATTCAAAATTATATCTGGTGAAATAGTTTCTGATAGCCAAATAGATGAACGTGTTGAGATGGCGGTTTCAACTTTTCTAAATGGTATAAAAAACTAAAGCTCTCTTTAGAGGGTTTTTATTATTTCTGTCAACAATAATTCATTTACGTTCTAATCGAAATGATAGAATTGCGACGATCAGTAATTTGATGAGTAGTTTCTGCTTAAAAAGCATGCAGTCTACAAATTTTTTTAAATTGATTGGAAATTAAATTTGTAGACTGATTTGTAGATTAGTGAAGTGCAAAATACAGCATATCAGTACAAATGGATGCAACTTTAATTATAATTAACTATTTGAAAATTCAAGATAAAGCAACTTAATGCAACCACTTACAATCCAAACTAGACTCGGCGGATTCTACTTTTTCTATTATTCAATTGTTGGCACTTTCATGCCTTATTGGAACTTATATCTTCAAGATCAGGGGTTTAACTATCAAGAAATTGGTATTTTATCATCAATTGCCATTGTAACGCGTTTTTTTGCGCCTTTAGTTTGGGGGTGGATTGCTGACAAATCTGGTAAAAGAATGCTACTAGTACGTTTGGCGACTTGGATGGAATCATGTATATGGTTGGCTATTTTTATAGTTCCAAATACCTTTCAATCTATTGCTTTACTCATGCTTATTTTTAGCTTCTTTCAAAATGCTATTTTAGCTCAATTTGAAGGAGTTACTTTATTTTGGTTGGGCGATCAAAAAGCTAAACTTTACGGCAAAATCCGTAAGTGGGGATCTGTTGGATTCATTGTGGGCGTTTTCGTTATTGGTACACTTCTAGAAATAGTACCTATTTCGATGCTTCCGATTTTATTATTAATTATTGCTTCATTGGCATTTATTTGGTCTTTCACAATTCGAGAACCGGATGGTGCGCCTACCTCACAAAAGCAGTTGGAGCCTTTACTTCCTGTACTTAAACGCCCGATAGTAGCTGCATTTTTTATAATTGAATTTATTTTACTTTTTTCACATGCGCCTTTTTATAGTTTTTATAGTAATTTTCTGAAATCTTTGAATTTTAGTACGACTGAAATTGGATTTTTATGGGCTATGGGGGTTTTTGCAGAAATTTTTATGTTTTCAATTGCTCCAAAGGTTTTTCAACGTTTTTCATGGCGTAGTTTGGTGATTGTATGTCTGCTAGTGACGAGCATACGTTGGATGTTAGTGGCACTATTTTCGCATTACTTTGTTGGTCAACTTTTTGCACAGTGTTTGCATGCTTTTAGTTTTGGTCTATTTCACTTAATTGCAATGCGAGTTATTTTTCAAAATTTCTCAGCTGGACAACAAGGGCGTGGACAAGCTCTTTACAGCACCATGTGGGGGTTGGGTGTGGCTTTTGGTAGTGTTCTGGCTGGGCATTTTTGGAAAATTCTTTCCGGTGAGCTCATCTTTATGTGTGCCAGCTTGGTTGTGCTCTTAGGTTTATGCTTTGTAATGTGGCTTCCTAAACACATCGATTCTTCAACGGCATAAGCTTGAGATAATGTAAAACAAGGCATTTATATTGAAAAAAGCAAGTAAATATAAAATTGTTTGATGACTTGTTGTAGCACGTTACAGTTGAAAAATATTGTTTTTATATGGTTATGAACCCGTGATTTTGTCAAAAAATATGCTAACTTAACTTCATGCGTTTAATGATTAATAAATCTATGAAAAATATTTATATTATTGGATTATTGTGGGCTTGTTCTGGTTTAGCTGTGGCAGAAACGGCTACTCAACAGCCAGCCGAACAACCCGTTCGGACTGCAAGTAATCCTAATGCTATACGTATTGTTACGCGTCCTGAAATTATGGGATTATGGGGAATGGAAATTCCAAATAATAAGAAATGTGTGGAATATTATAACTTCCGTAGTAGTAATGATGTAGTGATCAAAAGTGGTCAAGAATGGTCATATGGCTTATATGAATATCAACCGTCAGATGATCCTAAAGAGCAGTTAGCTGCTTTGGTCATGCAAATTAAATTTGATAATAATAAAATGGATTGTTCTGGACAGAAACAAGATCAAACAGGTGATGTTTCTCAATATTTTGTACAGTGGAAAAATGATCATACTATTAACTTCTGTTCAACCGCTAAGGGTGAACAGTGTTTTGCGACTTTGCGTAGAGTACTACCATAAAGTAATAGATATAAAAAAGCCTCTTTATAAGAGGCTTTTTTTATTATACAGTTTCAGCTTTCTTCTTTTCTTCCAATTGCTTTAGCAAGTGTTTTTCAAGGTAATGGATGTCCATTGCTTGAGAGCAGAAGCTCTTATCTTGCAAAATAAGATCTTTATGCAGAGGAATATTGGTTTTAATTCCTGTAAGGATCATTTCATCTAAAGCTTGACGCATACGTGCAATTGACGTTTCACGGTCTTTACCATGAGAAATCAATTTGGCAATCATAGAGTCATAGTAAGGTGGAATGCTATATTCTGGATAGATATGAGAGTCTAAACGAATACCAGCACCGCCTGGTGCATAGAAACTTTCGATTTTACCTGGTGAAGGTAAGAAAGTTGTTGGGTCTTCAGCATTGATACGACATTCGATTGCATGTCCTTGAACTTTGATATCTTCTTGTTGAAGTTCTAGTCCTAGGCCGCCTGCAATACGTAGCTGTTGTTCAATAATGTCAACACCAGTCACCATTTCAGTAACAGGGTGCTCTACCTGAACACGAGTGTTCATTTCGATAAAGAAGAATTCACCGTCTTCAAATAAAAATTCAAACGTACCAGCACCGCGATATTGCATTAACTGACATGCATGAACACATGCTTCTAGAATATCAGCTCGAGCTTGTTCTGGTAGATTTGGGGCAGGCGCTTCTTCTAGCACTTTTTGATGACGACGTTGTAATGAACAGTCGCGGTCATATAAATGAATCGCATGACCATTACCATCACCAAGAATTTGAACTTCGACATGGCGAGGTTTCTGTAAAAAACGCTCCATGTAAACTGTATCGTCACCAAACCACATTTCTGCATCGCGTTGTGCTGCTTGAACTGATTCAAGTAGTGTATCTACACGCTCAACAATACGCATACCACGTCCGCCACCACCAGATGCCGCTTTAACAATAAGCGGGAAGCCGATTTCTTTAGCTTCTGCCAAGGCATTGTGGATGGTCACAGCATGGTCGCAACCAGGTACAGTAGGTACACCAGCTTTTTTCATGGCAACAATCGCAGAAACTTTATTCCCCATAAGGCGAATATGTTCTGGGCGAGGGCCAATAAAAGTAAAACCTGAACTTTCTACAATTTCAGCAAATTCAGCATTTTCTGAAAGAAAACCATAGCCGGGATGAATAGCATCGGCACCGGTAATTTCTGCAGCAGTAATAATTGCCGGGATATTTAAATAGCTATCACTACTTGCACCCGGACCAATACATACTGCTTCATCAACAAAACGTAAATGCATCAAGTCCTTATCGGCATCTGAATAGATCCCAACAGTCTTGATTCCTAATGTTTTGCAAGCCCGGGTAATTCGTAAAGCGATTTCACCACGGTTTGCAATTAAAACTTTTTGCAACATAGACGTCCCCGAGGTAATTACGCGCGATAACGGAATAAAGGTTGACCGAATTGGATAACATCACCATTTTTCACTAAAATTTCTTCAACCACGCCACTTTGAGTTGCTTCAATTGGGTTCATGATTTTCATTGCTTCAATAATACCCAAAGTTTCACCAGCAGATACAGTTTGGCCTACTTTAACAAATGGTGCTTCACCTGGGCTTGGAGCAGCGTAGAACACACCAACCATTGGAGAAGGTTCAACTGCTCCACGTGGTGTTTTTGCTACTGGTGCTTCTGCAACAGAAGCTGCCGGAAGTGCTACACCAGCCGCAGCAACGACTGGATTACGGCGAGTTAAAGCGATTGATTGATCACCTTCTTTAACTTCAATCGCTTGCAAGTCAGACTCAATCATTAAATCGATGAGTTTCTTAATTTTGCGGATATCCATGGGCGACTATTCCTAAACTAGTTTGGGTTAGATGGTTGAATTTTTTCAATAGCGTAATCGAGTGCAAAGCTATAGCCTTTTGCACCTAGACCACAAATCACGCCAATTGCTTTATCAGATAAATATGAATGATGTCTGAATGCTTCTCTTGCATGAACATTCGACAAATGTACTTCAATAAATGGAATGGCAACGCCGAGTAGGGCATCGCGTAGGGCAACGGAAGTATGGGTGAGGGCCGCAGGATTAATAATAATAAGTTTTACGCCTTCGGTTTGTGCCTGATGAATACGGTCAACAATGGCACCTTCCCAATTGCTTTGAAAAGTATCTAATGTAATTGAAGCGTTTTGAGCTTGGATAACGAGTTGTTGGTTAATATCACCTAATGTAAGATGACCATATACTTCTGGTTCGCGTTTTCCCAGCAAATTCAAATTCGGTCCATGAATCACCAAAATGGTCGAACTCATTCAGATTGCTCCAGCTCTAAAGTTGCAAATATCCTTTGCAAGATGTCTGCAAAGTTTGCTTATTATGGCATAGGTTTCTACAATTTTTTTATAATTTGTTTTAATTGTCGCAGAAAGGGTATACCAAATTCGGCTTATATATTGTGAATTTTGCGATGATTTAGCAATGTTAAAAAATGACAAAATTTCAAGTAATTTAATGAAGCTTATTTTAAACTGAATTGACAAAAACAGTTCATGTATTTTGTGTAACGGTCATAGAATTCTCTCCAATTAAAAGTAGCTCATTCCATCGGGTTAGATAGTTTTTTGAACGGTGACATTGTTTCATATGCCAAGATGGGCTACGTGAATGATAGCCCACTTGTAAATAGTGACTACCGAATCGATTACGGACTGTACTTAGTGTTTTCATGAGTTGTTGTCTTTGCTGAATCAACTCAAGAGGTTGCCATAAATCATCAATGTGATGTTGACGGGCATGCAAACCACAAAATAAAACTCCAATCTTAATGTATTTTTTATTTTCTTTATATAAAACATCAATTTGTTGCATTGCTGCTTTAGTTATTATGCATAGATCATCTGTTGCATAATTTAAGCCAATCGCTTGAGATGAGGCTTTTTTATAAGGTGATTTATCTATTTTTTCATAAAGCATGACTTGAATGCAGGCACAGAGTTGCTCTTGTTTCATTAAACGGCGGTGAGCACGGTTGAGATGAAAGATAAGCGCTTGTTTAATAATCTCAAGGCTGGATAAAGCTTGAGCAAAACTGCGTGATGCTAAAATTCGTTTTGTTGAAATAGCGGGATCATCAAGTTGAATACAGGATTGGCCTTTTAGCTCACGAATGGTACGTGCCATAACCACAGAAAAAGCTTTTGCTAGATGATGTTCATTGGCAAAAGTTAAGTCTAGGCATGAATAAATTTCATAGCTTCGTAATTGTTTGACCAATTGGTAGCCAACTCCCCAAACTTCTTTGACCGAAGTGTGTTGCATGAGGTCTTCAAGAAGTAAGGGATCTAAGGTGGTAAAATTACAAATCCCATTAAAGCTTTTAATTTTTTTTGCATAGTGATTGGCTAACTTAGCTTGAGTTTTTGAATAGCCGATGCCAATACAGCAAGGTAAGCTTAACCATTTTTCTAAGGTTTTCACGACTTTGGCGCAATAAGAATGGATATCTAGAGATTGAAGATAAGGGGTCAGACGGATAAAGCATTCATCAATAGAATAAGCTTCTAAATCATCAGGGGAAAAAAATTCACCTAAAACTGAAAAAAAGCGACGTGACATTTCGGCATATAAAGTGTAGTTGCTTGAATAGACGTGTACGCCTGCTTGCAGAGCTTCTTTTTCAATTTGATACCATGGGATTGCCATTTTTATACCCAAGTCTTTTGCTTCTTCGCTGCGTGATACAACGCATCCATCGTTATTAGAAAGTACTACAACAGGCAAACCAATAAGTTTGGGGTTGAATAGTCGCTCACAGCTGACATAACAATTATTAATGTCTACAAGCGCATAAATTTCTCGATGTGAGATTTCCATTATGATTTCCCCTTAAAAATATTGGTAAAGCTACATGCATAAATTGAGTTTCACAGACACGATGTTGAAAAGTGTTGGTAGAAAGTTATATTTTGAATATGTAACAAAATCAAGTTAACAAAATTTCTGCTAGAAAGCTAGGGTAGTCCCGACAGTCGGCTTCAAGCCAATAAAGAAAAGAAGGTAAGACTTAAATAATTTTTAAATAAAAAAAGGAGACCGTAATAGATCTCCTTTTTTGTGACACATACTATGTAATTTTAATTACCATTTATGGCTATAAGAAACTTTAAGCGTTGCCCCATTTGCCACTAAATGGCTAGTGTTATCGCTAGTTCTTAATAATTGACTATAGAGAGGGTAGTACTTACGATTAAACATGTTTTCTAAACCAATCGTCACAGTGTCTTTCTTGTTAAGCGCAAAGCTACTGATTAAATCGGCTGTTGTGTAAGACTTCACATCATAGCGACCAAAACCATTTACACCATTTAAGCGGTAATCTTCTGAACCGAAGTAAGTTGCTTGTAGACGGTTGGTCCAAGTTTCTGTTGGACTATAAGAAACGTAAGCTGTGAGTTTTAAAGGCGGTATACGGAAGCCCGTCATATCACGGTCTGTATCACTGCCTTGAGGTGTTTCGCGCCCCTTCATCCACGTTACACTACCACCAGTTCCCCAAACATTTGCATCATTAAGATAGTCAACAGTTGCTTCAACACCAGTTACTTTTTCTTTTGTTCTAGCAAGCACCAGACCATTGTTGAAAGATTGCACAGCCCCAAGATCAGATGTTGAGTGGAATACCGCTAAACTTGATGAGAAGTTATTGAAATTACCTTTCCAGCCCAGTTCGTAGTTATCAACTTTTACAGGTTCTAAAAATGATGAGCCAAGGTTAAAACCTTCACCAGCATTACGGATAATTAAACCTACATCAGGCAACTGAAAACCTTGGTTAAACGATGCATAGATCGAGTTTTGATCATTTGGAGAAAAGGTCACATTAGCATTGTATAACCATGCACCAGCTTTCACTTTTCCGCCTGGAACAGTGTAAGGGTTGGTCTTACCTAATTGTGATAATGGAACAAAACTATCAATTTGCGCATAGCTGTCTTCATAGCGTGTACCTGCTTCAGCTGACCATTGGTCATTAAAGCGGTGTTTTAACTGTATAAAACCGCCAACACTTTGCGTGGTGAGTTCGGGTAAATAAATGAGCTTGCCAGTTTTTACAAATTCTAGACCACCTGATTGATCATAAATTTGAGGGTCAAAAATATCTAAAGGCATTTCGCTTTTTTCACGGCTGAAGTCACCACCCCAAACCAATGATGTATCGCCTAAAAACTCAAGTGGTGTTGTAACAGTTAAGCGGCTACCGAGTACATTATTTTCTTGATAAATCTGGTCGACTTGTTTGCCACGGTTCGCATTTCCACGAGCATCAAATGGTGAAAAACGGGTAAAGAAGTCGCGGTAATAAATTTGAGCATCAACCTTATTACCCAATAAGTCTTTATTGGTATAGGTTAAATTGTATATTTGGTTTTCATTTTTATTTTGGTCTTTAAGCTTTAATCCTTTGATGGCTTTCGCTGGCACAGTTCCAACTGGAGCTTTTTTTACACTTGGGTCAGATGCATAATCTGAGTCTTGCTCGGCATTATAGTAGTTTGCTGCGAATTGTAGGTATTGATTGTCATCAATGTGATAACCAAGCTTACCGCCTACGCTGTAGCCATCGGAATCATAAAGGTCGCCCTGACTTGGTTCAGGTGCAACACGATCACCACTTGCATCGTACGGACTACCAATACGTTGATAACCAAAGTCGAGTGCATAATCAAAAGCGTTAAAGCTGCCTGTGAAATATTGATGAATATCTCCGCTTAGGGCATTAGAACGGAAATTTGTTAAAGGTGTTTGAAGTCCAACTACAGTGTTTGCTGTAGGTTCGCCACCCGCAGCTTTCGTGGTAATTGAAATAATACCGCCGGCAGCACCGCCGCCATAAATTGCATTACTGCCTCGAATGACTTCAATGTTGGCAATACTTTCTGGGTCAATTGAGGAAAGTCCGCGTGAAGTATCTCGTGTTAAGTTCATCGGCACGCCATCAACCAAGATGAGGGCATTACGACCACGCAAAGTTTGACCGTAATCGGTAATAGTACGGCTTGAGTCAGACAGGCCCGGTACAGCTTTTGCTAATACAGTCGCAATACTTCCAGATGAACCATTTCTTAAAAGTTCAATTTGTTTTTCATCTAGCTTGGTGACTTGCTTGGCAGAAGTAGAGAGTTCATCTGCACGTGAAGCGGAAATTGTAATTGTAGGAAGTGCTTCGGGCTTTTTTTCTGTTTCTGTTGGCTCAGAGGGTGAGACCGCGAAAGCAGAGTTTGAAAGAAAGATGAATCCACTAAGTGAAAGAAGTGGAATGATATTTTTTACTTCAGACTTTCTTGTAAAAAGTTTATTACTTTTTATCTTATTTCCCATTTTCTCGCCCTGAGAGTGATTTTAAATTGAGCGAATTATAAATGAGAATCATTGTAATTAACAACATTATTAATTGCTGAAAAAATAATATATTTGAAATTTATTCAATGAATTAGGGGAATAGGTATTTATTCCCCCAAAAAATTGAATAGCGATCAGATTTCTTTGAAGGTATTTAAATGATTTTGATGGGCACGGCGAATAATGCTTCGGTCATCACCGAGTACAAAAAGCTGAACAGATTGTTGTTTCCAAGCTGTTATATCTTCTGGCTTTCGGGGAATTGCGCAGAAATACTTATTGCTCATTTTTGTCTTTACATACATCTTTTGGACTTTTTCTTTGACCTTCGGATGGCTGGTTTCCCATGGTATTCCCATAGACTGAGAAAGGTCGGCTGCACCTTCAAGAATAATATCAATGCCGTCAACTTTTAAAATTTCATCAAGATGTTCTAGTCCTTCCAGGCTTTCAATCATGGCAACCACAACCGTCTCGTTTTTCGCTTGTTGAACAAAACTGGCTAAATCATCAATGCCATATCTATTTAATCTTGTCGAGTTAAGACCTCTTTGCCCAAGCGGCATATAGTGGCAATAATTCACAGCTTCTCGTGCCTGCTGGGCATTTTCAATACGCGGAAAAACAATGCCTGTTACCCCTGCATCAAGCAGAGGTAGAACTAAATGGTTGGCGTTTAAAGGCACTCTGACAAAAACATCAAGACTCATGGCTCTAGCGGCTAAAATCATGGTCTCGACTTGGGACGTGGTAAATAAAGTATGTTCTAAGTCGATAATAATAAAGTCATAGCCCGCAAGTGCCAGTTGCTCGACATTAATCGGAGACACTACGGAACAAAATATTCCGTAGAGCGTCTCGCCATTTGCTATTCGTTTCTTAAAAGAAATCGAATATTTATTCATATTCAATTTCCTTAATGAGACTTAGCGGGTTTGGTATGGTTTGTACTCTTAGGCGAATTTCCGGAAGGAAACGACGGCTTGCTAATTGTTCAATATCAATGGTGTCATCTGTAAAGTTGAACAATTCATATCGCTCGGCAAACTCTGGATGAGCTTCCTTGTGCTGATTGATGACGGTTCTTAACATGGTCCAGAATTTGATTTCATCGAAGTCATAATGCTCATTTAAGAAAATCGCTAACTCTGCCAAATTTACAAACCAAAGCGCATCTTGAGTAAAGTCTCTTAACTCATTTGGAGAATGGGTTTCCAAGAATGAGTTTGGGTTAATTTTGGCATGCTCTTTTGGCGCATCTTGTAAATTTGGTAGAAGGTCTGGCTCACGTAAAAGATGACGACTAAAACGAATCCCATCGTGGAAGTCTTTCAAAGCAGCTTTAACTGGTAAGCCATTTTTATGAATCAGAACCATATTTTGCGCATGTGACTCTAAAGCTAAGCCATGGCACCACAAAATATGCATGATAGGTAAATAAGCATTGGTGAGTAACTTTTCCAACCAGAACTCGATACCGTATTCTTGAATCCATTCATCAATTAGAGGCTTTTGGTCAATGTCGACTTGCATGAGGCCAGTTACCGGTGTTGCCGATTCACCTTCTTTTAAGTAACTGTAAATACTTTCGCGCCAAATGCAGGCGAGTGCGCCGTATTGAACAGGTAAAGCAATTTGCTGCTTAACTGAAAGTCCAGCAATCTCTCTTAAAATAACAGGCTTGCGATGCTTTTCTAAAATATGGTCTTGCTCGACAATTTTATAAAGCCAGTCACTCATTTTTGCAGCATTTTGAACGGTATGCGGTGCCAATACACGAGATGTAGATGTATTTACCAAATTCATTGCCAACTTGAGAGAAAGCGCTGAGATATCACTAATATTCGATAAAGTTCTGATCGATTGCTGTGGTAAATAAGTTGGACCTTCAATATCTAACGGGATGATGAGTTGGTTGCTAATTGCATCTTGATAATATAATTCAATAATTTTATCCCACTGCCACGGATGAATTGGGGTGAGGATATATTCCTGAAAATCTACATTGTTATCTTTTAATTGATCACTAATTGCTTGTAGATCTTTTTCTGAAAAATGCTGTTTATAAAGCTGCTCTAAGTTAATCGTTTCGCTTAAAACTAATTTACACAGACTGTTATGAGTCGCGACCCATTTGACTGGAAAGCCTTCAGAAAGCTCAGGTGCATATTTTTGGTTTTCTTTTAAATCGAAGCCGATACGAGACTTAAAACTCGGATGATATAGGTGTGCATTGGTAATTCGTGCTTCTTGTTCTAGGTAAGGCAGGGTTCTTAAAGGTTGAGCAGGTGCTTGGCTTAAAGTCTGCGCATGTTTAACGTAAGTTAAATTGAGTTCATCATTAAAGTTTTGCCATTTAACTGGGTCAGCTTCAATAATATTTTTTAGATCGGCAAGTAGCATTTTTAAGTTAGGGCGAGTTTCAGCGCCCAAAGTAATATCAGAACGGACTAGGCTTAAAGGATCTAACTTAATTCGTTTAAAGCTGAAATGTCGTTTAGCGGCGCATGTATAGAAAACTGTATCTGAAATATAAAACTTGATCTGACCTTTAGAAAGTTCATATTTAAAGGTATTTTCAAAAATGAGCGCTTCTAATAATTGGCTCATCACGCGATTTTCTGCAAGAGTCTTATAGTTGGCTTGCTGTGTCGGCTGAAGAGGGCAAAGGGCTTCTGCGCCGCGATATTTATAAATAGGGTTTTCAACTTCAATCCAGATTGGATTGCCACCACTGTGGTAGAGCGTATTTAACATATTTGCCTTGATTGGTAGTGTGAGTGAATTAATTAATAAATCGCGGTAGTGCTGGCCTTTGGCGGTAAATTTTTCTTGTGTGAGCGTAAGGCGTGTGGCTTCCCAAAGTTCAGATTCTTCAATCACCGTAACTCGCGCAATTGCACTGATGAGATGCGCAATGTGATTGATCACGAGGTAATATTTTAAAAAGGTCCAAGCATCTTTTTGAGAGAACCAAACGGTACTATCTTCAGAAATAGATGAGTCATCTTCTATCATTTCTGGAACAATACTAATGCCTTCCATATCTCGAAGAATAAGGCGATGTGGATAGCCATTTTTAAATTCCATTAAACTGTTTTGCATATGGGCTTCTACGCTAATGCCTTTATTTGCAAACAACTCAACTAATGGAATAAGTGAAACTTTAACGTACTGTTTCCACCAAAAAGTAATAAAGTCTTTAGCATCGTTCGATTGTAAATTTTGGTTGGGTGCAGCTTGCTGAATAAAGCTTAATAGAGGAATTTCATGATGTTCGTTTTCTTCGACCAAGCCACCGAGCATTCTGGTATTTTCTAGTACATCAGGTGTAAGTCCAGCTCTATAAATAATGCCAAATGAACTCTCAAGCTCTGGAATTTTGACTGTTTTCGCCTCTAACTCTGGCAGAATAACAAGGTCTGGATATTGCTCATTAATCTTGTGATTAATAATAATTTTGCTTGCATCAATTGCTCGTTCCATTTCATCCATTGGATTATTACGAATGAAACTGGTAATTCGCACATCAATTGAGAGCTTTAAGAATAGGTTCGATTGAGGTAACCACACCGTGCGAACGGAGGAGGTTGGCCATACGGTTTGGCCTAATGCACCCAGATGTATGATTTCTTGACTGTCTAAATGTTTCTTTAAAGACGAGTGTTGAAGCAAGAAATTGGCTTGCCACGGATGGGTCGGCATGAGCTCATAATTTGCTAAGTTCTCTTGCAAACGCTCTTTTGCAGTTTCTAAAACTTCGTTTTCAATACGATTAGATGGCTGCTCTTCGCTTACAAGCTTTTCGATTAAAGAAGAATGAACTGCAAAGTAGTGGAGTTGAAAACTTGCGCCTAACTCTGGGCTATACTTGTTCATGTCTTCTTTCGAAAAACCTAAATTGGCTTTCGAGGTCACATGAAAAGGATGTCCATATAGCATTCCTTGTTCAGTAGCTTGAAAACCACTCAGCTCTTTAGATGTTGTTAGGGATGGTTTATTTTCTAAAAAGAATTTTGTGTTCTCGATACTATTGGCAATATCGGAATAAAGGTTCTTGTTTTGGTTTTTGTCTTTGAATAGGTTATTTAACTCATCTGTAATGAGCTTCACCAAATTTTTAGGATCAGTTAGCGAGTCAAATGTATTTTCGCTTAAGTTTTGCAGAGCAAAGCCACGCTGATATCGATGATAGCCAGTGGTGGAGAAGTGTTGAACTGCTCCGTAAACAATCGTATTAGACGCACTAAACGTATAAGAAAAATAGATCGAGTTAGGCTGTTCTGCATATATTGTGAATAAAGGAGAATCTTGAGCTGAGATAATGTGCTCTTCAAGATCTACTTTAAGTTCGCGAAAGAAAGTATTCAGGTACTGTTCGAAAAGTTTATAAGACCATGCATCGGTTGTAATAATTGAGTTCATTCTTGTGCCTCTTTTAAAATTGTATCCATTAAGAATCTGTTCAAAATCACCACTAATCCCGCACCGATAAAAAATAGTGAGGTGCAGATTAATGCAGCAGTAATATTGAAAAATGAGTAGGTTAGCGTGATAGTGATCGGACCAAAAAGTTGGCCTAAGACAAAAGCACTGTTAGAAATGCCAATCACTTTTCCTTGGCTTTGACTGCCAGCTTTTAGAGAAATCGTGTGTAAGATCGAAGGAATAAGCGCTGCAAAGCAAAAACCTTGTATGAGTCGTAATACGAGAATGAGCCAGAGATTAGACACCCATACCAACGCGAAAATCGTGATGCCACAAATTAAAGATGCATAAACGAAGTTATTAAAAGAATCTCCTTTATCATCATTTCTTTTTCCCCAATAGGTTGCCGCAATAAAAGCCGCTCCCCATGAAAGCGCATGGATTGTGCCTGTTAAACTTGCAGCAGATAACGATGAGTGAATGTTTTGGCTTATTTCACTAATGTATAGAACGAAGCAAGACACTAGACCAAAGCCACCGGCTTGAACCAAAATACCGGCGCTTAACCATGAAAAAATTGTTCTATCAAAAAAGTCTGGAATTTTAGATTTTTCTTTGGTTTTTACAGCCTCAGTTTTAACAGGATTGGCTAATAAAAAGGATGCGATCACAATTAATGTAACTACAATAAATGCAGTTGCATTGAGTAATATTTCAACCCGCCAGTGGTCTATAAATATACCGCCAAGCACGGGACCACATAGGCAAGCTAGTGCAACACTACTTTGTAGTTGCCCAAAAGCGGCACCTCGTTGTTGTTCATTAGAAAGATATGAAACATAGGCATTCAAAATGACTGAGAGACCGCAAAAACCGAGTAAAATTCGCGCGAAAATAAATACGAATAAATGCTGTGCGCTAGCCATGAGCAGTATTGAAATACAAAAACCAGCCAGTGAAAGTAACAAGGCTTTTTTATGGCCAAACGTATCTGCTAAATGACCAACAATCGGTGCTGTAAATAAACTGCCAATAGCCGGAGCCGCGAGTGCCAAACCTGCCCAGATAGTGGGAGCACTCATATGCGCCGTCAGTTTTTCCATATAAAGCGGCATGATCGGAATAAGCACCATGAGCCCGAAAGTGGAAAAAAACTGGCAGAGCAAAATAATGAAATGATCTAGGCGAGATGAGCGCATGATTTAGATATCCATGGTCTCATAGCTAGAAACAGATAAGCTGTGATAAGGGTTTGGCGTGCTTCCTATTTTGCTTGGCATTCCTGTTGAGTCGCTTTCTTGAGCGAGTAAAGGCGTAAGTAGCTGTTTGAATGGCCAAGTTTTATTGTCGAAAAGATAGGTTTGAATCTGGGATTTTGTCTGTTCTGAAATCGGTTGGGTTTCTACAAAATCTTGAATAATGTCTTGAACCATTTCCCAGAAATCGCTTTCTGAACGATCTGTATATTTCAAGGTAGCTAAAGCAATTGGGTAGAGGTTAATTTGAATCCCTAATGTGATGAAGTAATTAAATAAGTCTTCATTTCTAGTAAAGATAAGATTGTTCGGCGTACTCGTGTCGATGGTATAGGTTGGAGGTGTGAAGCCACTTTCTTCAATTGCTGTCGTACATATTCTTAATGTATCGTGGTCACGTAAAATAAAGCATTTGAACTTATTATTTTCATAACACACCATGGTGTTTTGCCCATGGCATTCAGGCATGATTCCTTTTGCCCAAAGCGTTAAGAATGTTTGAATAAAATGGACACTTAGATCTTTTAATAGTGTCCATTTATCACCTTCAACGCCTAAAGCTTCCCAAGGGTCAACATAAGTACAGCTTAAAGCTGACATGGTAATTGGGGTGACGTCTTTATCTTGGCAAAAATCGGGTAGGTGCCTTACTTGGCAACCGATTACACCTAAATTTTTTACAATGTGCTCTTGTTTACCCAGTACCCACCAGTGAGTTTCATTACTCAAAAAGAGACGATTTTTTAATAAAGGCGTTTCATTAATGACTTCATTTAAAAAATCATATGCCCTGTGACCATTCATTAAATAACGTCCCGGCATAGAACGGATCGCACCTAATGTTTTGGCATTCGTTGATAGTTTTAAATGTAGATTAGGGTTTGCGTTATGAATAAGCGTTCTTAAAGATGAGGTCGGTAAACCAATTGTCGTGACATGGATCAGGTCAATACCGTCATACTTATTTTCTTCAAATTTTAAATAGCGATGTTGAGTCTCTAGTAAAGGAAGGGCTAAGTAGTCATCTGAAAGCTCGGCCATTTTTTCAGTAATATTATTGTCCTCAGCTTCTGATAACAGAAGCTCTTTATGAGGAATCGAATCCATATTGTTGATCACGTCATCTTTCTTAAAAGCCCACCAATACACTTCAATTTCTTTTTGAGTTGTGAGTGGTGCGAGTTCACCTTTTGAGTGGGCGAACGGATGAAATGGACGATCAGCAACTAGAGAGAGCAATTCACTTGTAATTAAAGGTGAGGAAAATGAAAGTGCTGACTGTAAAATTTGAGGGATTTTTTCAGCCGTTACTAAGTTGTCGAGCCAATAGTCAATTGCCTTTTGATGATGAGGTGAGGGCCACCAAGATGCTTTTGTTAAATAAGTAAAAACTTCAGAAATAGAAATTTTAGAAGTCGTATTACTCAAGAGGTTGTGAAGCAAAACTTCGGGTTGAGTAACGCAGAAAGGATTTACACCATCTACTTTTAAACAGCTGAAATAGAGTTCCGATGCATGATTTAGAGTAATTGCCAAATAAGGCTTTTTATAGGAAATATGATCTCTAAAATTTCCATAATTCTCCATGTAAAGGGCATCTATCGTTTTTTGTAGTTGAGCTGTGTAAATCCGATCTAACATTTTAGTTATTCCTATTCTTATAAAAGTGGTAGAACCGTGCCAACGTTTTGTTCTTGTGCGGCATTGAAGAACCACTTAGCGCAAACAATATCGTCAATCGCCATGCCCATTGGGTTCAGCAAAATGATTTCATCTTCATGTTCGCGACCATTTTTATGGCCAATAATGATGTCGCCAAGTTCGGCATGCAGTTTTTCACGGCTGAATAAGCCATCTTCAACCAGTACGTTGATGACTTTCTTTTCTCGGTTTGATTGGTCCCAGTCATCTACAATCACTTTGTCAACTTTTAAGAACACTTCAGGTTCAATATCCATAATTGAAATATTGGAAACAAAGCAGCCCTTTTTAAGCCACTCAAACGGGATGTAAGGCTTATCTGAAACGGTACAGGTAATCAGCACATCTGCTTGCTGAATCGCAGACTTGGCACTGTCATGAATTTCAATTTCTAGATGTGGATATTCTGATAAGAACAATGCTTTGAGTTTTTCGGCAGCTTCAGGGTTCACATCAAATAAATGTATTTTTTTCACTTGAGCGTATTGTTCAAGTACAGTCTTAATCTGCATTTGAGCAATTGGTCCGCAGCCAATCACGGTAATGTCTGAAAAGTCTTTTTTCGCTAGATATTTAATCGAAACACCAGTAATTGCAGCAGTTCGCATTGCGCTAATTAAGCTGCCTTCCATCACTGCGACTGGGTAATTTGTTTCTGAATCATTCAGAACAATAAGCGCGCTGGCACGTGGAATATTGAATTTTTTAGGGTTATGTTGTCTTGAGCCAATCCATTTGATTCCAGCAATCGGGTCATTGCCGCCTAAATAACAAGGCATTGCAATAATACGGTCAGCAATATGATCTGCACCTTGCCAGCGGAGGTAAGGTTTTAAGGGTTGTACAAACTGTTTATTTGCATGCAGGGTTAAACCTTCGGTAATCGCTTCAATAAATGAATTGCTATGATTTGCGCCAAGATTTAATAAATCTGATTGACTCAGGTAACGAAGGGTAGCCAAATTGCTCATGAATATTTCCTAAGGAGAGGGTTAAACAACATTTTGTAAAGTAAGGTTTTCTTGACGTCGTAAGTTTCGATTGAAGTGACGTTTTTTGATCATTTCGAACCACTCATCTGCATAAACGAGATCTAGATAACGATCGCCTCGATCAGGCAGCAGCGTTAAGACACATGAACCTTCAGGAATGGTTGGAATGAGTTTTTTTATGGCTGAAATAGATGAGCCGCTGGAGCCGCCTGCAAAGATTCCTTCATGTTCAAGGAGTTCTCTGCAACCGACTGCTGACTCATAGTCATCTACATAAATGACATCATCAATTTCATCGGGAGAGAGTAGAGGGGGAACAGTACTTGCACCGATGCCAGGAATCTCGCGTGGACCAGAGGTGCCACCAAACAAGACAGAGCCGACAATATCGACTGCAATCACTTTTAATTCGGGGAACTTTTCTTTAAGGCGGCGGGATACGCCCATAATCGTGCCAGAGGTACTTGCTCCAATCACGAGGTAATCAATTTTGCGATCTATTTGATTTATGATTTCTTCTGCTTCACCAAAATAGTGGCTTTTCCAGTTGTTTGGATTTGCGTATTGATTAATCCATACAGCATTTGGTAATTGTTCACATAGTCGCTTTACAGTATCAATTCTGGTTTTTAAATAGCCTCCATTTTGATCTTTCTCAGAGACCATATGGATATTGGCTTTGTAGAGCTTCAACATTTGTAAGTTTGCTGAAGCAATTTTAGGGTCAATAACGGCAGTAAATTTTAACCCATATATTTTGCATGCCATTGCGAGTGCGATGGCCAAGTTCCCTGAAGAACTTTCAACAATATGGCTATCTTTATTAATTGCTCCAGATTTTAGACCTTCCTGTAACATGAATAATGCTGGACGGTCTTTAATACTTCCTCCTGGGTTTAACAATTCCATTTTCGCAATCACTGAGATCGATTGATGCGTGAATAGCCTTGATAATTGTAATAGTGGCGTTTTACCTATGCAGTCGAGAATATTTTCATGGATCATGGTAGATCTTCTCAGGTTTTTATGTGATGTGAATGATAATGATTATTAATTAAATTATCATTACTATTTGTGACAAGATTGTTGCGGTTTGTAATATGAAATTGAGGGTATTTATAGGATTTTTCACTAATTTTTTTTAAGTAATTATTTGAATCGTAATGTTTATATTTTATAGATGAGTTAATTAATAAACTTTTTAAATATAAGTAGATAGGCAGGAAATTACTTTTTGCTAAAAAAATAATTTAATGAGCATATGGTTTTGTAAATTAAAAGTGTTTTAAAAAATTAAAGTGGAAACCTATTCTGATTAACCTAATTTGCATGCCATTTTTTTCTGTGTTTATTAAGATTTTTATAGGAAGGAGTGGTAGGCAGAAAGTGCAATTTGCACTGCTTTTTAAAATTATAAGAATGGTAGAACGAAATTGATCAAGTGGCAGTTATTGATATGAAAATGTCTGAAAATGATAAATTTAGATGGCTATGATGAGTTCTATAAGCGCTATATTTTGAATGGATCAATTGAGTCCAGAAAGTATAGTAATGCGTGTTTCGCATTTTGTCTTATGGGTCTTTCAAGCTGTCTTTTTTATAAAAGACAGCTTTTTTTATGACTGATTAATTGAAAATGCTAGAAGTTATAATCGTTGTCTAGCTTGATTATAAGCCTCAAGGTTAATACATTGATGACTCAATATATTGATTTGAGCTTGCTCTAACTGAAGGTCATCCCACTTTTGCATTTGTTGGAAGAGCCAATAAAAATCTTCTACTTTTGGAAGTGCGTTTTCTTTTACCAAATGACGCACAATATCTTGAATCATGTAGTATTTGTCGACATGCACCTCTTCTGAGCAATGAAAACGAACAATTCCAGACTCGACCAATAATTTTAGAATTGGAGCAAAGTCTTGTAACTCACTCAATTCTTGTTGAGCTTTCATAATTGCAGCGGTGAGTGCAATCAAAGTTTGTGGATGTTGTTCAGCCCATTCCTGTGTTACGGCTAAAACTTTATCAGCCACAGTAGGAATAACGTTCTGACTTGAACAGATCATTTTGCTTAAGCCAAGAAGCTCACCTTGAGTATTCCAAGGTTCACCTACACAAAAACCATCTATCACATGTTTATCTAGTGCTTCAACCATATACGGTGGTGGTAAGGTTTTGAGCTGGATTGATTGAGCGAGTTTTGGATTTGCTAGAGCTAACCATTCTCTTAAACAATAATGATGAATGGAGTGCTTAAACACATGAGCTAAAGAAATGGAATGATCTTGTTCAAGATAATCTGCTAATTTTTGAGCCGTTACTTGAGCCGTATCATTTTCTTGAAGTTTAAGTTGATGCGTTAATTTCTGGCTTAAACTGATAAATGCACGATTTTCACTCAAAACAAGTGAAGTTTGTAGCGGCGTACCAATTTGATCTGACCCGACTGCGGCCGCAGGTAACATTGCAGATAAGCAGTGGGCTGCATCTAATAAACCAAAAGCAAGACGGTCGCGAAGACTTGCCCAAGATGCTTCTTTAACTAAAGTAACGTCTAAACCTACATCTTCAAAGAAACCTTGTTGTTTAGCCCAAAGCAACGCAAGGCAATCAAGTAAAGGAATATAGCCGAGTTGTAATTGAGTCTTTTCTAATGTGCTCATTTATTCATCCTTTAGTTGATTGCCAAGTAATTTTTGGGCGTCAAGTAAACGCCGTGCCATTTCTCCAATCGTAATACGGTGGCTCATAGCATTTTTTCTGAGGAGCTGAAATGCTGTATCTTCAGGAAGGCCATGGAGTTGCATCAGTAAAACTTTGGCTTTTTCAACATCTTTGCGGTCAGCGAGTTTGGTTTGAGCTTCTTTTAAGTCACCTTCGAGTTTTTTGTGTTTTTTATATTGCTCAATTGAGATTTCTAAAATGGTATGTAAGCGGGCAGGATCGATGCCATCGACAATATAAGCAGTTACTCCCGCATCTATGGCTTGTTTGATTGTGTCTTTATCTGAATTTTTGGTGAACAGTACGGTAGGCAAGTCATAACTACTGACACAGCTTTCGATAATGTCACGGTGAGGATGATCCATATCAAGCAAGATCACATCAGCTTGCAAATGTTCTATGCGAAAGATATTCAAATGATCCAAAGTAAGGCAGGCGACCACTTCAAAATCATTTTCAAGCAGACTTTTTCTTATATAGTCGGCTCGCGCATGATCATCATCAATAAGGGCTATTTTGAGTTTTGGCATAAGTTCAGAAAATCAGGCTAAGAAAATGCGCCAATACGACGCGTTTTTGTTATCAGTTTTTAAAGCAAGATTAGTGCCATAGAAAACTAAAGAAAAAATCAATATTTAATGGCACTTTAGCATGTTAAATGATCGGTCTGATCAATTTTGGTGCAAAAATACGGTTCATTTTGTAGCAAGGCGTATTTTTATTTAAACCATATAAGTGTACAGTGATAGAGCAGGCGAAATCAGGTTTGTTTCTTTACTTACCTATTGAAAATTTATATCTATATGAAATTAAATATAAAAAATATTATCAGCTTAAATATTTAAAATATTGGCATGCAAAGTGCTTACTTAATTACAGGTCGAAGACGACCATGAGTTTTAAAGACGGCCAACGATGTCCGTTCTGATCGAGTTTGTGAGTGCAACCGTACACACAAAGAAGTTACGTTCAGTCGGAGTGAAGGTCATGTCTTTATTTTTATTGCATAAAAAAGTTACATCTGAATTATTTAATTTTTCAGTTTCAGCGATGCGAGCCTTCTCTATGAGGGGGCTCGCTTTTTTTATTTCTTTTTATGACTTTGCTGTGCATTGGGTGTCGTCAACGAGTGAAAAAAATTGGTTTCAAGCAGCTATACGCTTTGTGAGCTTGATTCGCTTCTCGGTAGAGCACAAAGCAAAAGAACAACGTCTATTTGAGAACGGAATAACGCAGCTTAAAAGCAACGTGATTTGAGGAGAAACACTATGAAATTGGTAATGATTGGTCATGGTATGGTGGGCCACAAATTCATCGAAGCCATTTTAGAAAAAGCAGATGATGAACTAGAAATCACTATCCTCGCGGAAGAACCTCGTATCGCGTATGACCGCGTACATTTAACTGAATATTTCTCAGGGAAATCGGCAAAAGATTTATCTTTGGCGCGTTTTGACTTTGCCGATGCACATGGCATTGACTTACGTCTAAATACAAAAGCAACTGCAATTGATACGGCTGCACAAACCGTAACAACCAACCATGGCGATGTGATTAGCTATGACAAATTGGTGTTGGCAACGGGTTCTTATGCCTTTGTTCCACCCATTCCGGGTAATGACCGTGAAAACTGTTTTGTTTACCGTACCATTGAAGACTTAGATGCGATTCGTGCAGCGAGTCTAAATGCAAAAACTGGTGTAGTCATCGGTGGTGGTTTGCTTGGTCTTGAAGCAGCTAAAGCATTACGTGACCTAGATTTGGAAACACACGTTGTTGAGTTTGCGCCACGTTTGATGGCAGTTCAAATTGATGACTTGGGTGGTAAAGTTCTACGCCGTAAAATTGAAGATTTGGGTGTAAAAGTTCACACGCAAAAAGCGACTCAATGCATTGAATGCGGCGATAATACGACACATGTCATGAAGTTTGCTGATGGTAGTGAACTTGAAGCAGATATCATTTTATTTTCGGCAGGCATCCGCCCACGTGATGAACTCGCGCGTAATAGTGGTCTGGCGATTGGTGAACGTGGCGGTATCGTGATTAATGATTACTGTCAAACCTCAGATAACAACATTTACGCAATTGGTGAATGTGCGCTTTGGCAAAACAAAATCTATGGCTTGGTTGCACCAGGCTATGACATGGCACGTATTGCAGCAAAGCACATCTCAGATGAAGAATGTAACACTTTCGCTGGCGCGGACATGAGCACCAAGTTGAAGTTGATGGGTGTTGATGTTGCCTCTGTTGGGGATGCACATGCCATGACTCCAGGCGCATTAAGCTACTTCTATGCAGATGAGCATGCACTGGTTTATAAAAAGATTGTTGTAAATGCGGACAAAACTAAATTGCTTGGTGCAGTTTTGGTCGGCGATGCCAAAGAATATAACGACCTTTTACAAATGATGCTGAATGGTCTGGCGTTACCAGAAGTACCTGAAAGTTTAATCATGCCGGGCTTTGAACAATCAGCAGGTAAATCTGGTGGTAGCGGTGTAGATTTACTGCCAGACAGCGCAACCATCTGTT
The DNA here is from genome assembly GCF_900520355.1 of Acinetobacter calcoaceticus. Classification (NCBI taxonomy): domain Bacteria; kingdom Pseudomonadati; phylum Pseudomonadota; class Gammaproteobacteria; order Moraxellales; family Moraxellaceae; genus Acinetobacter; species Acinetobacter calcoaceticus. Next base: position 1,543,099 of record NZ_LS999521.1, read on the forward strand.
CATGTAACAACGTATCAAAAGCGGACATCTGCCAAGCAATTAGTGATGGTTCGACTTCTTTAGGTGCATTAAAGAAATGCACCAAAGCAGCAACTGCATGTGGTGGTTGTGCACCATTAGTGACTCAAGTTTTAAAGTCAGAGTTACAACGTCAAGGTGTAACCGTTAACAACCACATTTGCGAACATTTCCCGTACTCACGTCAAGAGTTACATCACTTGGTTCGTGTTAATGAAATCAAAACTTTTGATGATTTGATTCACCAGCATGGCCACGGTTTGGGTTGTGATATTTGTAAACCGACTGCGGCAAACATCTTGGCTTCTTGCTGGAATGATTTCGTACTTGAGCCAAGCCATGCTGGTCTACAAGACAGTAACGACTACTACTTGGGTAACATTCAAAAAGATGGTTCTTACTCGGTTGTACCACGTATGGCAGGCGGTGAAGTGACTCCTGATGGTTTGATTGCTATTGGTCAAATCGCGAAAAAATATAACCTTTATACCAAAATTACTGGTGGTCAACGTGTTGACATGTTCGGTGCACAAGTTCACGAGCTTCCATTCATTTGGGAAGAATTGAATGCAGCTGGTTTTGAATCTGGTCATGCATACGGTAAGTCATTACGTACTGTGAAATCTTGTGTCGGTAGCACTTGGTGTCGTTATGGTGTAGACAACTCGGTTGGTTTGGCTATTGAGCTTGAAAACCGCTACAAAGGTTTACGTTCACCACATAAATTAAAAATGGCGGTGTCTGGCTGTACACGTGAGTGCGCGGAAGCGCAAAGTAAAGACGTGGGTATTATCGCGACCGAAAAAGGTTGGAACCTTTATGTATGTGGTAACGGTGGTATGAAACCGCGCCATGCAGAATTGCTTGCATCTGACCTCGATAAAACAACGCTTATCCGTTATATCGACCGTTTCTATATGTTCTACATCCAAACCGCAGATCGTTTACAACGTACCAGCGTGTGGCGTGACAACATGGAAGGCGGGCTAGATTACCTTAAATCTGTAGTTGTTGATGACTCTCTTGGTTTAGCTGCTGAGCTTGAGCGCCGTATGGAACACATCATTGGAACCTACCAAGATGAATGGCGTACTGCGGTAGAAAACCCTGAAGTCCGTAAACGCTTCCAGACTTATATCAATGCAGGCGCGAGTGAACAGGCCGATCCACACATCCAATTTACGACTGAACGTGGTCAAATCCGTCCATTATCAGATGTTGAGCGTTCAGAAGACCGTATTCCAATGGTTGAAGCATAAGCAGGAGAAACTCTATGAATATTGTACAAGACAAAAATATGCTTCCTGATGGTCAATGGATTGATGTGTGTGCACTTGATGACTTAACACCAAACACTGGTGCAGGTGCGTTAGTAGATGGTCAAGCGGTTGCAATTTTCCGCGTGGGACATGAAAAACGCGTTTATGTGTTAAGCAATAAAGATCCGTTTAGCCAAGCAAATGTCATGAGCCGCGGCATTATTGGTGATTTACAAGGCGAACGTGTGATTGCATCACCGATTTATAAACAACACTTTAGTTTGGCAACTGGTCGCTGTTTAGAAGATAAAGATCAAAAACTTTCAGTTTATCCAAGCAAAATTGTTGATGGTCGTGTTTTGATCAACCCCGTGCCACAAAAAACTTATATTACCAATACAGGTGTCTCTCAAGACAAACTGAAATTGGTACTGATTGGCAATGGCTTAGCAGGTATGCGTTGCCTAGAAGATTTACTCGACATGGCGCCAGATCGTTATGAAGTCACGGTCATTGGTGAAGAACCTTGGGGTAACTACAACCGTATTATGTTATCTCCGGTTTTATCGGGTGAAAAAACCATTGAAGACATTATGCTGCACCCACCAAAGTGGTATAGCGACAAAGGCATCAAGTTTATTGCTGGTGACAAGGCCGTAAAAATTGATCGTCCACGTAAAGTGGTTTACACCGAAAAAGGTCAGACGGTTGATTATGACCGTTTGATCTTGGCAACCGGTTCGGCGCCATTTATTCCTCCAGTTCAAGGAATAGATTTAAAGGGCGTTTTAACTTTCCGTGATATTTATGATGTTAACACCATGATTGAATACTGCGGTTCAAAAACCAATGCAGTGGTGATTGGCGGTGGTTTACTCGGTTTGGAAGCAGCTTACGGTTTAAAACAACGCGGTATGAATGTGACCGTGCTGCATTTGATGGACCGTATTATGGAGCGTCAACTCGACGGCCGTGCGAGTCAGTTACTGCGTCACAGCATTGAACAAAAGGGCATTAATATTATTACCGAAGCCAATACAGAAGCCTTGGTAGGTGATGAAAATGGTCATGTAAAACAGATTCGACTCAAAGACGGTACTGTTTTAGAGGCAGACCTTGTGGTTTTTGCAGTCGGTATCCGACCAAATATTAGCTTGGCGCAAAGTGCAGGTTTACGCTGTAACCGCGGTGTATTGGTGAATGACACTATGCAAACCTTTGACCCAAGTATTTACGCAGTTGGGGAGTGTATTGAACACCGTGGACAGACCTTTGGTTTGGTTGAACCATTATGGGGCCAAGCTTTTATCTGTGCGACGCACTTGGCTGAGCACGGTAGCTTGACCTTTAAGGCGCCGACTGTACCGACTCAGTTAAAAGTCAGTGGTGTCGATGTATTCTCTGCGGGTAATTTTGAACCTAAAGATGATTATGAAGATATTATCCTGAACGATGAAAAACGCCAGATTTACAAACGCATTATTATTCAAAGCGATAAAGTGATTGGTGCAGTTTTGTTTGGTGATACTGAAGATGGCATGTGGTATGCAGAGTTAATTGCAGATCAAACCCCTGTTTCGTTATTCAGAAATAAACTGTTGTTTGGTCGAGATTTTGCATTAAAAAATGCAGGCTAAATAGGGAAAGGAGCAGTTATGAACAGTATTCCAAGCGTTGAAATCGATAGCTCCGATCATGTTGCAAAAACAACTAAAACAACATGTCCATATTGTGGTGTTGGTTGCGGTGTCAGTGTACACGTTCAACAAAATCCTCAAGGGCCTCTAGTTCAAGTTGAGGGGGATGCAGAGCATCCTTCCAATTTTGGACGCTTATGCATTAAAGGTAGCCGTCTTGCGGACACATTGGGGTTAGAAACACGTGTTTTACAGCCAATGATGGGGCGTAAGTCTAACCGGACTGTAACTACATGGGACGATGCAATCGATAAAATTGCCGATAAATTTCAGTCGTGTATCGACAAATACGGTCGTGACAGCATCGCCTTTTATGTTTCAGGACAATTGCTTACCGAAGACTATTATATTGTTAACAAGTTTGTAAAAGGCTATTTAGGTACAGCGAACATCGACACCAACTCAAGGTTATGTATGTCATCAGCAGTAGCCGGACATAAACGTAGCTTTGGTGAAGATCTTGTACCAGCAAGCTATGAAGATTTTGAACACGCAGACATGGTGGTATTGGTGGGTTCCAATACTGCATGGTGTCATCCGGTACTTTATCAACGGATTATGCAGGCAAAGAGCCAAAACCCAGATATGTTTGTGGTGGTGATTGATCCACGTTTTACCAGTACTTGCGAACAAGCCGATTTGCACTTGCCGATTTTACCAGGCCAAGATGTAGCCTTGTTTAATGGTCTATTTCAATACCTATATCAAAATGGTCATGTCGATCAAGCTTTTGTCGACGCTTACACCGAAGGCTTACAAGAAGTTTTGGCAAGCAGTCAACCAGAAATGGATATTGCATACGTTGCAAAACGTAGCGGCATCTCTTTAGACAAATTGCAGCAGTTCTTTGAGAAATTCGCTCAAACTGAAAAAGTGGTAACACTATTTTCAATGGGTGTAAATCAGTCAAGTCAGGGTGTAAATAAAGCCAATAGTATTATTAACTGTCATTTACTCACTGGAAAAATTGGCAAACTGGGCGCAGCACCATTTTCAATGACAGGGCAACCCAATGCGATGGGTGGTCGAGAAGTGGGTGGCTTAGCAAATATGCTAGCAGCTCACATGGACTTAGATAACCCAGTGCATCAAAAAGTCGTGCAAACCTTTTGGGATAGCCCATTTATTGCGACCCAAGCGGGTTTAAAAGCAGTTGATTTGTTCCGTGCTGTTGAAGATGGAAAAATTAAAGCAATCTGGATTATGGCAACTAATCCTGTTGTGAGTTTGCCTGATGCAGACCAAGTAAAACGTGCATTAGAAAAATGCGAGCTGGTCGTGGTGTCAGATATTTGTGCCGATACAGATACGACAGCATATGCTGATATTTTGCTTCCTGCCTTAGGTTGGGGAGAAAAAGACGGTACAGTAACTAACTCTGAACGCCGTATTTCACGTCAACGAGCTTTTTTACCTGCTCCGGGTGAAGCAAAAGCAGATTGGTGGTCAGTGAGCCAAGTTGCGAAAAAATTAGGCTTTAATGGTTTTGACTTTGCGGGTGCAAGTGACATTTTTAATGAGCATGCCGCACTATCTGCACAAGATAATGTAGATATTGATGCACGTGAAGAAAGTAATACATTCCGTTATTTCAATCTGAAAGGTTTAACAGACCTAAGGGTAGCCGAATATGATGCTTTAGAACCGATTCAATGGCCAGTATGGAACAAAAACCAAGACATTAAAAAGGTTCAACAACTGTTTAGTAAGGGCCAGTTTAGCCATAAAAATGCAAAGGCAAAACTAATTCCAACCGTTGCAATTGATCCAGTTCATGCAGTTTCAGAAGACTATCCACTCATTTTGAATACGGGGCGTATTCGTGATCAGTGGCACACCATGACCCGTACTGGTTTGTCAGCAAACTTGACGAGTCACCGTGCGGAACCATTCTGTGAGATTCATCCGAGTGATGCATTAAAGTTTGGTGTACGTGATCAAGGCTTGGTTGAAGTTCGTTCGAAATGGGGCAGTTGTGTTCTGCGTGTGACATTCTCATCGGGTGTACGTCGTGGGCAAATTTTCGCACCTATTCACTGGACTGAACAAGTTGCCTCCGATGCCCGTATTGGTAAAGTCGTTAACCCTGAAGTTGATGCAATTTCGGGCGAGCCTGAATTTAAGCATACACCTGTCACCATTCAACCGTTTTATACAGCATGGCAAGGCGTGTTATATATCCGTGAAGGTTTCGACTCTCATATTCAAGAATCGCTACATCACTGTGCATGGTGGACCAAGGTCAAAATGGTAAAAACCAACCGCTATGAACTTGCAGATCGCCAAACTTTTAATGATACTCAAAAGAACCTGAAAAGCTTTTTACCATTTGCAGATGAAACTTTTGAATGGTTAAGCATAGAAGATATTTCTTCTCAACTCAGCCACAGCATTATTTTGAAAGATGGCATTGTAATTGCAAGCTTATATATTGCACCGCCAGATTTATTGCCAGACCGTGACTGGGTGGCTAGTCTGTTTAAACGTGAACGTTTAAGTGCCTTACACCGCAAAGCTTTGCTAGCGGGTATGCCGATGTCGGCTACTAATAATGATGGGCCTTTAGTGTGTAGTTGTTTTAAAGTAGGTAAGAATAAAATTATTGAAGCGATAAAAACACAAAACATTACCCATGAAAAACAGGTCACTGCTTGTTTAAAAGCAGGTGGAAACTGTGGTTCATGTTTAGCTGAAATCCGTGGCCTGATTAAAGCTTGTCAACAGGAGGTGGAAGTGTGAATAAGGGATATCCCGTAACTGATCTAGTCATTCTGGCGGGTGGACAAGCCCGCCGTATGAACGGTTTAAATAAGTTGTTGCAGCAATTTGATGGTGAAACACAACTTTTTAAAATTCACCAAAAATTAAAATTATCGGTGTCTGAAATTTGGGTTAACAGTCATCGTGACTATTCAATTTATCAGAGTATCGTGCCTGATATTCGTTGTTATCAAGATGATGCATCAGGTTTTTTAGGCCCGCTTATGGGGATGAAAAGTGCATGGTCGAATGTTGAGGCAGATTATGTTTTGTTCATTCCTTGTGATGTGACTTATGTGCCTACGCAAGTTGTTGCAAAATTACATCATGCGATACGCAAAAATAAACAAGCTCAAGCGGCCTATGTTTCAATCAATGGGGATGCGCTGTATCCATTTTGTTTATTAAAACGCGAAAGTCTGGCAACCATAGTTCAGCAAATTGAAAAACAACAATTGAGTTTGAAGGAATGCTTTAAATTATTGCATGCACAAGTTGCCGTATTTCAGAAACAAAACTTATTTTTTCATAGCATTAATTCGTTGGATGAACTCCAACAATATAAGCAAATCAAAGCATTTAAAGAGATTTTTACAACGAGTTAAGTGTTTATCATAAATTTAAAATTCATATTGATCGCATGGAATAACTGTTTTTTAATTTTTGATTTCTTGACTATTTGTTGGATAAGTTCTATTTTGGAACTTGATATTTCATTCCAGTGAAATATATAAAAATAAAGGAGTCAATAGGAATGGTAGAAGCACTGAAGCAAAATACAACAGATGTTACCGCATGTATTTTGTGTTCAAGAAATTGCGGGTTAAGTGTCGAAATTAAGGATAATCAGTTTACCAAAATCAAAGGCAATCCTGAGCATCCTTTCTCTCAAGGCTACATTTGTCAAAAGGCAGCAAGATTACAACACTATCAGCAGCATGCAGACCGCTTGACTACGCCGTTAAAACGTCAGCCAGATGGTTCTTTTCAAGAAATTAGTTGGGACAATGCTATACAAGAAATTGCCGAGCGCTTAGTTCATATTCGAGATAATTTTGGCGGGACTGCTTTTGCTTCCGTAGGCGGCGGTGGCCAAGGTAACCATCTCGGTGCAGCTTATGGGCGTCAACTTTTACTAGCCATGAAAAGTTATTACGCATACAACTCTCTTGCCCAAGAAAAAACGGGTGATTTCTGGCTGAATGGACGTTTATTTGGAAGTCAGGCCTGCCATACCACCGAAGATGTTGAATACGCTGACTACGTTCTGTTCATTGGTACAAATCCATTTCAAGCACATGGGATTCCAAATGCACGAGACACGCTAAAGCATATTAAGAAAGACCCTAACCGGACTATGGTGGTATTTGACCCGCGCGTTACCGAAACAGCCAAACAAGCAGATATCCACGTGCAATTAAAGCCTGGAACTGATGCTTTTTTAATGTCAGCCATGATTGCTATTATTATTAAAGAACAACTTTATGATGTGCAGTTTATTGAGCAGCATACGCATGGCTTTGAAGAGGTAAAAACAGCTTTTAACCGTGTCCCGATTGAAGAATATATTGCTAAAGCGGATGTACCAGTCGATTTGATTTATCAAGTGACTAGAGATTTTGCCAAGGCTAAAAGAGGCTGTCTGCGCATTGATTTAGGTATTCAGCATACTTTAAATACAACATTAAACGGATATTTAGAAAAACTACTGTATTTAGTGACTGGTCACTTTGGAAAACAAGGTACCAATAATTTGCATACCATGTTTATTCCAATTTTAAGTGATACAGATGAAAGAAAATCGAAATATCGACGTAGTGTTTACCATAAAATGTTCCCGATTTCTGGATTTTTCCCACCAAATATTTTGCCGGATGAAGTATTAAAAGCAGGTGAAAAACGAATTCGCGCAATTTTTGTAGATAGCTGTAATCCTTTAATAACTTACCCCGATACACCTGCCTATGAAAAGGCATTTAAGGCGTTAGATTTATTGGTCGTGGTCGATGTTGCCATGACGGAAACGGCTAGGTTGGCAGATTATATTTTGCCTGCACATACTCAGTTTGAAAAATGGGAATTTACAGGTTTTAATCTTGAGTTTCCTAAAAACGGTTTTCATTTAAGACATCCTGTATTCACGGCTCAAAGCAATACTTTACCCGAAGCAGAAATTTACACGCGGTTGCTTGAGGCTATGCAGGTTATTCCTAAAAGCTTTCCATTGTTAGAAAAAATAGCTGCGGTCGACTCGAAAAAAACAGCATATTTACCTTATCTGTCGGCTTTAGGCGTGACCTTCGCTCGGCATAAAAAATATATTCCTTTTGCAGCCTCAATTCTTTATCGCACTTTAGGTAAGCGTTTAGAAAACTCAGCTGCTTCAACGGCATTTTTATTACCTCTGTCTATTCAATACGCTGTTTTACATACAAAAGCTGTTCGCCGTGTGGGCTATAAAGGTAATCCTTTAACCTTAGGTGTTCGCTTGTTTGATCAAATATTAAAGCAGAGGTCAGGCGTGGTGTTGTCGCAACATGAATATGAAGAAGTTTGGAAGCTGGTTGCCTATAAAGACAAAAAAATACGTCTGGCTATTCCCGAAATGTTAAATGAGTTGGCAAATTTAAAAAATCATCAATTTAGTATTGAAGAGTTTCCTTTCATCCTGTTGTCAGGTGAACGTCGTAGTTATAACGCCAATCAAATTTACCGCGACCCTGCATGGCGAAAAGTAGATGCAGAAGGGGCTTTGCGAATTCATCCTGAAGATGCGACAAACTTGAATGTAGCAGTAGGAGATCAACTCAAATGTATCTCACAACACGGAGAAATTCAGGTCACCGTAGATTTTGATGAAGGTATGAGAAAAGGTGTTGTTTCTCTTCCACATGGCTATGGCATGCGCTTTCAAGGTGGAGAGCCGATAGGACCACAATTAAATCTTCTGGTGTCTGCTGAACATTGTGATCCGTTGTCTAAAACCCCGTACCATAAATATGTACCCATCCGTTTAGAAAAATGCTAGAAATAATGTAGGGTATTTCAGAGATTAACGCCGCACTCATTTGATACAGCTTTCAAATTTAAGTTGAAAATAGTACGGCGATTAATCTAGCTGATGCCCAAAAAGTTATGGATGATAATTAGAATTGGAACAAATTTTGCATAAACAGCAGAGCACTATTGAAGAGCAATTTATTATTTTAATCGCCCATAAAAAGTGCCCGCAATATTTGAACTGTTCTCGACATGAGTGCAAATGATGAAACAATATCACTCTGAAACTGCGCCAATGCTTCTGCAAGATCAATATGGGCGCATCAAGCGGAAGTTACGTATTTCGGTAACGGATCGCTGCAATTTTAAGTGTGTATATTGCATGCCTGAACATCCAGAATGGCTAAACAAACAAGACCTGCTTAGTTTTGAGGCACTTTTTCAATTTTGCCATTTTATGGTGCAGCAAGGTATTGAAAGTATCCGTATTACGGGGGGCGAACCATTAATGCGTCAAGGTATTGTTCACTTTGTTCGTGATTTACAAGCTTTGAAAGTGTTAGGTTTAAAGCGGGTTTCAATGACCACCAATGGACACTATTTGGCTAAATATGCTCAGCAGTTAAAAGACGCGGGTTTAGATGATTTAAATATTAGTTTAGATAGTCTTGATGCTATTCAGTTTAAAGAACTCACCAAGAAAAAATTAGAACCTGTTCTAGAGGGTATCCAAGCTGCTAAAGATGCTGGATTACCTTTTAAAATTAACTGTGTATTAATGAAAAATAAAAACAACGATCAGATATTACCGATGGTGAAGTGGTCAATTGCCAATCATATTCCTTTACGCTTTATTGAGTTTATGCCTCTTGATGGCGATGCGCTTTGGTCGAGTAAAGATGTGGTGAGTGAAGCTGAAATATTACAAGTTTTGCAACCTCACTATTCAGTACAGGTCGTCGAACAAGAGCATGAACCAGCACGCCAATATTTGATTAACAATAGCTACGCCCTCGGAATTATTTCCACAATCACTCATTCATTTTGCCATCAATGTGACCGGATACGACTAACGGCGCAAGGTGAGTTATACAACTGTTTATTTGCACCGCAGGGGCTAAATATTAAACCCCTGCTTCAATCATTATTACGTGCAAATGACTCATCCGATCATGCGCTGCATATTCAACAGTTAACAGATATGGTTATGCCGTATATCTGGCATAAAGCTAAAGGTTTTTATGCCTTACAACATCAACAAGCCCGTAAAATCAGCATGCATATGCTTGGGGGATAAATGCAACAATCTATTCAAATTAAAATCGAAACGTTTGGTGCAATTGAAAAATTGCTTCCTCAAAATCTTTCGGTAGTTTTTCCTAACCAGATTTTGGTTAAAGATGTATTAGATGAAATTGTTTCATTACATCCGGAATGTACACAAGCCATGGAAAAATGTGCATGTGCAATTGGTGATAATGTCATAACGCGTCAATCTGCTTTAAGTGAACCATGTACTTTGGTTTTATTATCGCCAGTTGCTGGAGGTTAAGTCATGCAAGATTTTGCACGTATACAAGAGCAGGCTTTAAGTTTAGATACTTTTGATCCTATCCAATCATTTCCTGAATGTGGTGGAATCGATATTTTTATAGGTACGGTTCGTAATCACCATGAGGGTAAAGCTGTTAAGGCGTTGAAATATACGTCATATAAGCCACTTTCTGAAAAAATGATACGTGAAATTGAACTGGAAATTGAGAAAAAGTATCAGGTATCTTATGTGCGGGTTATTCATCGGATTGGATATTTGGATGTAGGTGAAACAGCCATTATTGCGATTGCTTATGCAGCTCATCGCCGTGAAGCGTTTCAGGCATGTGAGGAAGCGGTTGAGCGGGTGAAACATGAAGTACCAGTTTTTAAAGAAGAGTTCTTTACAGATGGTACAAGTCACTACGTAGAAGGTTGCTGTATTCGCAAAGATGCACCGCAAGAACACAAGCATCACCATCATACCGGCCATGAACACCAACACTGAATATGCACGACTAGGATAAAAAATGAAAAACGTAGGAATGAAGCCGGAAAGTTATCGTGTTGCTGAAGCACAGGCAATTTTATATGCACCGCCACATTGTATTGAGCTATTAAGACAAGGGAATACTGAAAAGGGTGATGCATTAAAAACCGCACGTGTTGCAGGAATCTTGGCAGCCAAACGCACCGATGAGCTAATTCCTTTATGCCACCCGTTACCGATTTATCGTGCAGACGTTGAATATGAATTAGAGCATGATTTCGTAAAGATTATTACCGTAGTTGAGACCATTGGCCCTACAGGGGTTGAAATGGAAGCCTTAACGGCTGCAAGCCTTGCAGGTTTAACGATTTATGACATGTTAAAACCACATTGTGAGCCAGAAGAACTCTGGATGGATCAATGTAAACTGCTTAAGAAAAAGGGTGGGAAATCACACTTTAAACGAGTACTTCGTCAACCCGTTTCGGCAGCGGTCATTGTGTTATCCGACACCGTTGCAGCCGGTAGAAAACCCGATACAGCCGGAAAATCTGTGGTTGAAACTTTAACTGAGGCAGGATTCGATCCGATTCATTACCAAATTTTGCCTGATGAAGCAGAAACTCTAAAAGATTTAGTGCTTGAGTTGAGCAAATCATATGCTTGCATTATGACGGTTGGTGGAACTGGAATTGGTAAGCGTGACATTACAGTCGATACATTAGAGCCACTTTTAGAACGTAAATTAGACGGTTTAATGGAAGCAGCGCGATCTTTTGGACAAAAACGCACGCCATATGCAGCAATGTCACGTGGGGTAGCAGGTTTTATCGATCGCTCTCTAGTGGTGACTTTACCGGGAAGCCGTGGTGGAGCAAGTGAATCAATGGCTGCTATTTTACCCGCCCTTGTTCATATTTTTGATGTTTGCCGTGATTTACCGCATCCAGGAGGTTATGAATAATGTCAGGTTGTGGTACAGAGCGTGGATTAATTAGTGTAGATGAAGCTCTTGAGCTGATTATTAAGCAGCCAAAAAAGTTGGGTTCGATTAACCAAGTTCTTCAAAATAGCCTAAGTAGATATCTCGCTAAAGAAATTTATTCAGAAATTAATCTGCCAAGTTTTTCTCAAAGTGCGGTAGATGGTTATGCACTTTGTAGCCATGCTGAAGATTTGCAACAACAAAAATTTCAGGTTACGGGCGAGATTCGTGCGGGAAGCGAAAGCCATGACACCCTTAAAGAGGGTCAGGCTATTCGTATATTCACAGGCGGTAAAATTCCAGAAGGAACAACCCATGTTGCTCGGCAGGAAGTCGTATCGGTTCTTGCAGCACAGGAAATTTGCTTAACTGAGCATATACGTCCTCAAGCTGATATACGTTTTACCGGAGAGGAAATTCAAAAAGGTCAATTGCTTGCCCAAATTGGACAGTTTCTAAATATTGGAAGTTTGGCCGCCTTAAGTATGGCTGGTGTGCGAAAAGTTAAAATTTACCGTGCGCCGAAAGTTGTTGTTTTAGTGACTGGAGATGAAGTCGCCGAAACCGCAGAAGATCTTATCGATGGCAAAATTTTTGATGCAAATGGACCATTACTAAAAGCTTGGTTTGAAGATTATGGCTTAGATGTTGAATTGATTCATGTGGCAGATGAGGCAGAGCAAGTCATGCATTACTTTAATCAGTGCAAAGACAGTCATGATGTTATTATAACGACAGGTGGAGTCTCTGTTGGTGATTATGACTTTGTACGACCATGTGCTTTTGAGGTTGGTTTTGAACAAATCTTTTGGAAAGTAAAACAGAAGCCGGGAAAACCTCTATTTTTTGCTGAATATTCCCAGCCAGAAAGAGGCCATCATTGTTACTTGTTAGGCTTACCGGGTAATCCTGCTGCTGTATATGTGGCTATGCAGATATATGGTAAAGCCTTGTTAGATAGCTTGCAGGGGAATCAGGCGGGGCCAGAGTGGTTTAGTGCGATTTTGGAGCATGACTTAAAAGAAGATGCACGTGAACGTTTTTTGCGCATGTATGCTTATTTTGAAAATGGACAGCTTAAAATAAAAAGTCTGGCAAAACAGCAATCACATATGCTGAGTAACTTAATGCAGGCCAACTGTCTTGTTCGAATTCCAGCGGGTGTAAAACTAGAAGCGGGTTATATATTAAAAGGTATATTTATTTCAAATTAAGTATAAAGAAAGAGAAATATGGCTCATTACGCCGTGAATGAGTCATATTTATTCAGCAATTTTATATTTTCTATAATGAATAATTTTTATAAAAGTTAATAAGCATTTATTTTTTTAGAATCAATCTTGCATATATTGTGACAAGTGGTTTAGGGTATAAACTATAGAGCCATTGGGCTAAATAATATCGAGGAATGCATAAAGATGAAATGGGACGACATCGGTGATCAGCCTTGTTCGGTTGCTCGTATGCTATCAGTAATTGGCGATCGATGGACGATGCTAATACTACGTAATGCTTTTATGGGAATACGACGTTTTGACGACTTCCAGAAATCATTAGGTGTAACTCGTCATGTTCTTTCAGATCGTTTAAAACGCTTAGTTGAATATGAAATTTTAGTCAAAGCACCTTATTTTGATAGACAAGAGCGTTTTGAATATCGACTAACTGATAAAGGCTTTGAGCTTTATCCAATTATTTTGTCTATGGCGAATTGGGGCGATAAATGGATGGATCAAGGTTTAGGTAAGCCATTAGAATATCGTCATAAAACTTGTGGGCATAAGTTTGAACCAGTTATGGTGTGCTCGGTGTGCCGTGAGCCTTTACATGCTAAGCAAGTACAAGTGTCAGCAGGACCAGGTTATTTTGCGTATATTCAACAAAAACAAGCCTAATATTTTGCTCTATAAACTATGAAAACTCTTGCTGAATGGCATTGGCGAGAGTTTTATAGATGTGTTCGTGGTTTGACTGTGCCACATTAAAACGTATGAATTGACCAGCATTAGATGCTTGGCTAAAAGCATTGCCTGGGGCAAGAATAACATTATGATTAATACAATATTTCGCAATTTTTGAAGCTTCTAAACCTTCAGGTAAATGACACCATACAAAAATTCCAGCTTGTGGCTTAATCCATGGTCTTATGCCAAGAGGTTCAAGTTTTGTGATGGTTTCATGCATGGCTTTTGCTAGACGTACTTTTAATAACTCTAAATGCTTGCGATAAGAGCCGTCTGTCAAGGCAGAGAGTAAAACCTCTGCGGAAACGCCGTTATGCGAGAAATTGGTGGCAATTTTTAAATCGGTAAGCTGATCAATCCATTCTGGTTTAGCAATAATATAGCCACAACGAATAGACGCAGATAATGTTTTAGAGAAGCTTCCAATAAAAATGACGCGTGAAAGATTATCTAAAGCTGCAAGTCTAGGGGCGGGAGTATATTCAAAATCTGAGAAAATATCGTCTTCAACTACAATCAGGTTAGATTGTTCAATCAGCTTTAACAGTTGGTATGCCGTAGATAGAGAAAGTGTGGCACCAGTTGGGTTGTGAATGCCTGAATTGGTGATATAGAGCCGAGGATTATATTTCTCTATGGTCTCTTTAAATGCTTCTAAATCTGGGCCATTTGCGGTGTAGGGTACTCCAACCACTTTAACTTGATGAACTTTGAGCAAGGCATGAAAATTAAAATAACACGGGTCATCAATGATCACTACATCATCAGGCTTTAATAAAAACCGAAAAACCAAATCAATCGATTGCGTTCCCGAATCTGTTAAAAGTACTTGATTTAGATTTGCATCTATTCCTTTCGATTGAGCACGTCTTGCTAATAAATCGCGTAAAGCTGGTAATCCTAACGGGGTTGAATAACCCATTAAACAAGCGTCTGTCCCTCTTGCAGCAGCTCTTAATCCTTTGCGAATACTCTCTAAGGGCATCCAGTCATCGGGTAGCCAACCGCATCCAGGTTTAAAAACATCAGCTTTTGCTTCTAAAGATTGACGAGAGATCCATAACGGGTCTACGGAACGTTCTAATTGAGGGCTTAATTCACTTAAAGCTAGAGGTGCAAGTGGGCCAACAATATAAAAGCCTGAGCCAGTTCGCGATTCAATTTTTCCAAGCGCAATTAGTCTTTCATAGGCTTCAACAACTGTTGAAACAGAAAAGCCAAGATCCTTGGCTAACTTACGAACAGAAGGTAAGCGTGCTCCAGGCATCAAAGATCGGTTTTTTATTTGTTGTTCAATCTCTGAAATGACAATTTCAATTTTTGTTTTTGCCTGATTCACTTGTTTGTAATCCTAACTGTACTGGTTATAGATACATAACAGTTCTTTTAAATTGTACTGCTTTGTATCTGGTTTTATCACCTTAGCACAGCTTAAATTCTTCGTATAGTGATGGAGAAAATTATGAATAGGTTTATGAATGGCTGGGTGAATGGATTTATTGGGGTAGCTATTTTTGCCGGGTCTCTACCAGCAACACGTGTTGCTGTAATGGGATTTGAACCTGGGTTTTTAACGGCAGCACGTGCAGCAATTGCTGGTATTTTGGGGCTTATTCTTATTTTAGTTTTAAAACAAAAAAAGCCAGCCAAGCAAGATTGGTGGCCACTTGCCATTGTTGCTATAGGCGTAGTGATCGGGTTTCCTTTATTTACAGCGCTTGCCTTGCAATATATGAATGCAGCCCATTCAATTGTCTTTGTTAGTCTTTTGCCACTTGCAACTGCAATCTTTGCTGTGCTGAGAGGTGGAGAAAAACCGAATCAATTTTTCTGGATATTTGCAGTCTTGGGGAGTGCAGTTGTTTTCGCTTATATGTTTTTCCTTTCTGGTGATACATCACTTGGAATAGGGGACTTTTACATGTTGATGGCGATTATTTTCTGTGGTTTTGGCTATGCAGAAGGTGGTGTACTTTCAAGAAAAATCGGTGGGTGGCAAGTCATTTGTTGGGCGCTCATTCTGTCATTACCCTTCATGCTGTTCTTTACTATTTTTTATATGCCAGCTTCATTTCAGAGTGTGTCTACATCAGCTCTAGTCGGTCTTATGTATGTGTCTTTGTTTAGTATGCTGATTGGTTTCTTTTTTTGGTATAAAGGGCTTGCTCAAGGTGGAATTGCTGCCATTAGCCAACTACAGCTCTTACAGCCATTAATGGGTCTAGCCATTGCGGCAATTTTATTGCACGAACATGTGAGTTGGTCCATGTTAGGAGTAACAGCAGCCACTATTTTGTGTGTCGCTGCTGCAAAAAAGTTTGCTTAACTTTATAAACAATTTGCTGGTTTAGGAATGCCTGCCAAACGACTCAAATGACGGGCAACTAAACCAGTATTAAATTGCTGCTGTAAAACAGCATTATTAATGTCTGGACTTACGGTTTTCATAAGATATTTGATAAGTGGGCGAGTTGCTGGAGAATGCCCAAACTGTTGGTAAAACTGACGAACAGCAGCTAAAACTTCAAAATGCCAATCAGTTAATTCAAGATCAAGTGACTTAGCGAGTTCTTGTGCAACTTCAGGATTCCAGATCGTATAATCAACCAAATGACCATCTTGGTCTAATTCTAAATTCATGAAACTAGCCTAAATCTATTATTTAAGAGAAATACAGCGATTAAATGTTAAAGCAAGATCTGCAAATTGATCATAGTCCAATACATTTATCTGAGTTAAGGTATCTGTATCGAGTAAAACTTTTTCGACACTTAAGCACGAAACAGATTCAAACTGTTGAATAACTTGAGCTGAAAGTTGAGCAACAGAATCGCCCATAAAAACAATCTGATCACCTACCTGATAAATATCACGCAATTCATCAATAATTTTAGGGGTATTGTGATAAGAAGACTGCACTAGATAAAGTGTTGATGGATTCATTAAATTTACACCTTTATCTACCAATATAGAACATGATCAAAAGATTGAATGAACTCAGTATTTAGCTGGACGAACTCAAGCTCTTGTTCAGTGTCGCGAACAAAAGGATGCTGCTGATTTTTGCTTTCAATAAGAATTGGGCTCAAATCATAAAACTCAAAGCTTTCGACCATATTTGAAGCCACTTTGAAGGCATGATGAAACTGCTTAAAGCTTAGATCATTTTGCAAAAGACTAAGAGCAGCATCTTTCAATAATACTTTGACTGGTGAGCCAAAGGTTGCTAAAACCATAGTAGCAGAAAGGCTTTCATTGATTTGAAGACTAGTTAAGTTGGCTTGGCTTAAAATGACGAGTACAGATTTCACACAATATACCTTTTAAAAGCAACAATCTAAGCAAACAAAGTAACTTAAAATTGAATAAGACGAGATGCTGACTGTACTGCATCAGCAAGTTCACCTAACCCGACGAGTTCAAAGTCTTTGGCAAGGTTGTGATGAGTCAGGTGATGGCGACTGGCATTTTCTGCATCGGTAATACCACGAGCGAGGGCAGCACTCACACAAACAGGAAGTCGAATCGAGAGCTTTTGCCATTCATGCGTTAAATTACGCTGGTCGTCAGGAACCCATTGAAAATCATTAGCAACCTGCACGCCATCTTGGTAAAAGAATACACGAAAGTCTTCATTTTTACTTTTGAGTGCCTGAGCAAATCCTAAAGCATGCCAAGCATGGATGGAAGTAGGAGCAGAGGTAATTAGTAGTAATGTACTCATTAAGAATTCACTATGGTCATACGTCTAAATGGGCGTAGATACATTAAGAGAAAGGTAAGTATACAATGATTTTAGTGACAGGTGGTTTAGGCTTTATCGGTTCACACATTGCTTTGAGTCTAATGGCTCAAGGGCAAGAGGTGGTAATCGTCGATAATTTGGCTAATTCGACCCTGCAAACGTTGGAACGGCTAGAGTTTATTTCTGGCATGTATGTTCCGTTTGTTAAACTTGATGTACGTAATACGCCCGCACTCAATAAGGTCTTCGAACAATATTCAATTGATGCGGTTATTCATACTGCAGGGTTTAAATCAATTGAAGAATCCAATCTTAAACCACTTGAATATTATAATGATAATGTCAGTTGCATCATGAGTTTGCTCCGTGCCATGCAACGTACGGGCGTTCGTCACTTTATTCAGCTGTCAAGCCTTGCTGCCTATGGAAAATCTGGTCTGCAATTAAGCGAAACAGACGAATTCAATTATGCTTACCCTAATCCTTACATTAAGTCTCAACAGATGATTGAAGAAATCATTCGTGATACTTATAAAATCGATCATGAGTGGAAAATTGCGATCTTGCGCTTATCTAACATTGTAGGTGCGTTTGAACATGGCGTACTCGGAGAATATGTCGCGCAGCTTCCAAAAAATATTGTGCCGCTTGCCATGCAAGTTGCAGCCATGCAACGTGATTTAATCGAATTACAAGACCAAGCAACCACTTCAGATCATACGACTGAGCGTAGTTTTCTACACGTTTTAGATGTGTGTGATGCTGTAAGTGCAAGCTTACATTGGCTGCGTAACCAAACGCATTGTTGTGAGGCATTTAACATTGCCCATGATCAAGTTCACTCTATTCGTCAATTATTAGATGAAATTTCACAGGTAACCCAAGCTGAAATTGCGACTCAACCTGCGATTTATAAGCATGTCGAGTTAGAGCAAGTTGGGGCAAATATAGAGAAAGCAAAAACATTATTGCAATGGGCGCCTAAACGATCATTAAAGCAAATGATTGAAGATGAATGGCGGTTCTATCAAAATACATTAAATGGAAGATAGGATAATGATTCTTATTTACAATAATGGAATGCTTGAGTACGATACTCA
This sequence comes from Acinetobacter calcoaceticus, assembly GCF_900520355.1. NCBI lineage: Bacteria > Pseudomonadati > Pseudomonadota > Gammaproteobacteria > Moraxellales > Moraxellaceae > Acinetobacter > Acinetobacter calcoaceticus. The sequence goes on from NZ_LS999521.1 coordinate 1,561,650, forward strand.
TATTAACTAGCCAGAGCAAAACTTGCTTCAGCCCGTGAGTTCTTTTACCAGATAACTGAGGTTTCTATGCAAACACGAATTGAACATGACACTATGGGTGAGATTGAAGTTCCAAATGAAGCATTGTGGGGAGCACAGACTCAACGCAGCTTACAGAACTTTAAAATCGGGCAAGAACGATTACCACGTGCCATGATTCGAGCAATGGGGCTAGTAAAAAAGGCTGCTGCAATAACCAACGCTGAACTTGAACAGTTACCGCAAGATTTGAGCCAATATATTGTGGGCGCGGCTGAAGAAGTGATTGCAGGCAAGTGGGATTCTCAATTTCCTTTAGTTGTTTGGCAGACGGGTTCTGGTACGCAAAGTAACATGAACTGTAACGAAGTGATTGCAAATATTGCAAACCAGAAATTAGGTCAAGCGTTGGGTGCTCAGAAACCAGTACATCCCAATGATCATGTCAACCGTGCTCAATCAACAAACGATTCATTTCCAACGGCCATTCACGTGGCGGCAAGTTTGCAAATTAATGAATTACTCATTCCGGCAGTAGAACAACTTAAAGCGACTTTGCAAAAAAAATCTGATGAGTTTCAATCTATTGTTAAAATTGGCCGTACCCATTTACAAGATGCAACGCCATTAACATTGGGTCAAGAATTTAGTGGTTATGTCTCTCAGCTTGAGCATGGGATCGTACGCTTACAACAGGCATTAACTGGCTTATATGAATTACCATTGGGTGGCACTGCGGTCGGTACAGGGCTAAATGCACATCCTGACTATGCAGTGAAATCAGCTGCACAACTTGCCTTGCTTACAGGCTTACCGTTTGTGACTGCTCCAAATAAATTTGAAGCACTTGCGGGACGTGATGCTGCTGTTTTTGCATCTGGTGCCTTAAAAACGCTTGCAGTCAGTTTAAATAAGATTGCCAATGATATTCGATGGTTAGCAAGTGGGCCACGTTGTGGTTTCGGTGAAATCCGTATTCCAGAAAATGAACCTGGTTCAAGCATTATGCCGGGCAAAGTAAACCCGACACAAAGTGAAGCAATGACCATGGTCGTTGCGCAAGTGCTTGGAAATGATACGACTATTAATGTGGCCGGTGCTTCAGGTAACTTTGAATTAAACGTATTTATGCCTGTAATTGCTTACAACCTATTGCAGTCTATTCAATTGCTTGGTGATGCTTGTAATAGTTTTAATGATCACTGTGCGGTGGGAATTGAACCTAATCAGGATAAAATTGATCACTTCTTACATAATTCACTCATGTTGGTTACTGCTTTAAATCCAGTGATCGGCTATGAAAATTCTGCAAAAGTTGCAAAGACTGCTTATAAAGAGAATAAAACTTTAAAGCAGGTGGCAGTTGAGCTTGGTTTAGTTACGGCAGAGCAATTTGATGAAGTGGTTAAACCTGAAAAAATGGTTTCACCAAATAGTAAATAATCTCTTCTGATAGACTTTTTTATTTTCAAATACTTCTGTAATATCCGTAAGTTGCTAAGTACAACAAAAGTCCTGAATGATCAGCGCAAAAAATCATAAGGGGAAGGCCCGCTTGAAAAAGTGGGCTTTTTTTATACCTTGAAATACTAATGTCATATCTAGACTTTAGTTTTGCTAAGTTATTTTATTTTAATTCCAAGTAAATGAGAAAGACTAAATCAATAGTTGTTTTAGCAATAACAGCTTGTACATTGTCGGGTTGCCTACAAATGTTTCCACCTTCTGTAGTGGAGGTGAATCCTAGTGTTTACCAACTTCATGCTCAAAGTAATGCATTTGGTTCAAGAGAAGCCTTGAGGTCAAAGTTAATCGGGAAAGGAGAAGAAATATGTAAAAATAAAGGGTTTGATGAGTTGGATAGTAATAACAAAATCGTAAATCATCATACTGTTTACAATTCAGGACGGCTTATTCCAGTGAATACCAAAGCAGCCGTTTTGAAAGTTAAGTGTAAAGATTAATTTAAATAGAAGTTAGCTCATGTGATAGTCAGTTCTGCCAGACATATAACGGTATAAGAAACCCGACTAAGTATCGACTAATGGCGGGGTTTTTTATTATTAAGTATTTCTGTAATATTTATATATTAGTTTGGCGCTGAACGATTAGTGCTAGAAATCAAAAGAAGGGCGGATCTTTTTTCGCTAGCTTCATTTCTGCTTGAGAAGAGGAAGAGAGCTTTTTTATTATTTAAGAAAAAACATAATTTTTTAGATGGAATTTAAATAGTGATGTACACAATTAGATATGTTCATCGGAACAATATTTACTATATTGCTTCGAATATTGAAGGAAATTTTATTATTCTTGAGTCACTTGATTCAGAATTTCGTATGGGCCATCAAATTTCTTATGATGGTGAGCAGGTATTTAACCTTACTTTGAATGATGAAACTGATGCAGTCATTAAACTACAGAGTGATGAAAAAACAGCATACGAATACTTACTTTCGGTTAAATAAATTAGCTTTTGAGTATGAAGTATTTCTGTAAGAACTAATTAAGAGTAGAAGGTACTCTACAAAATAAAAAAGTTAAAAAGCTTTGTTTCTTTTGAAAAAGCTATGGTATGGTTAATCACACTTTAATTATGGCAGTTAAAACAAATGAACTGTTTATTGAATAAAATCACGACAACCACCACGACCTTTAAGGAAGGCTGCGTGTGATTTTTTATTAAAGTGACTTAATAAGATGACCAAACCCAGCCAATAATGGCTGGGTTAATTTTTCTCTGTTCATTATTGGTTTTACAGAGAAAGATTATGAAAAAATTCAGTAGTAACTCAAAATCGGCTTTACTCGTCATTGATATGCAAAATGGCCTATTTAATAGCCAGTCTAAGCCACATAATGCTCAACTTGTACTTTCAAATATTGTTAGCCTTATTGAATATTGCCGCTTGAATGATAGACCAATTATCTTTATTCGGCATGTCGGTGAGAGAGGCACACCATTAGATCCAAACGGCCCGAACACTCAACTGATCACAGACTTACCTTTTAATCCACATAAAGATACAGTCATTGAAAAAATGTACCCGAGCAGCTTTAAAAATACTGTTTTAAAAGAAGTGTTAGAGAAACTTGATGTTGATGAAATCATAATTACTGGAATGAAAACTGAGTATTGTATTGATACTACTGTTAGGACTGCTTCAGAGAATGGATATAAAGTGATATTAATCTCAGATGCACACACCACAACTGATTCAGTCGCTTTAAATGCTCTGCAAATAATTGATCATCATAACCAAGTTTTAAGCAATGCTTTTGCTCAGTTAAAGACGACAGCACAGTTTATTTCTTAAATTTAATTTAGACATAAAGTGAACAACTTTATTCAAAAAGTCTTATTAGCTGTATATCTATTACGGCATAAGAAGCCTTGCTAAAGACGAGTTGTTGGTAGAGTTTATAGCGATGGTAGGAATTGAACCTGTAGTAACAAAGAGCCCTTTTCGGAGGGCTTTTTATCAAGAGGGTGTAAGTTTCACTAATTAATGGCGAATTAGCGTTGAATAAGCTGTCATAATTGTTAAAATGCGCACCTTGTCCTGTTTTTATATTGTTTATTGTTTTGCATCCATTTTGCAAAATTAAATATAAAGTAATTGAAAACAGAAACTTAGCTAAGGATTTTTGAATGCTCTCTATTTATTTAACAGATACCGAACAACATGTGCAATTTAATGATTATCCCGGTGATCAGCCTGTTAAGTTTCTGTTAAATCTTAAAAAGATTTTCCCAAGTACAGGTGATCTGTTGTTGCCGGTTTTACCTGACGATAATGATCTAGAAAATGTAACGTGGGAATCAACTTCTGAAGATTTTGATGTCTTTAAAAAGCTATTAGCTGGATGGGGTGTTATTGAACTCCGTTTAAATGCAATTACGGCTTATAAAGATAAAAATTTTGCGAATGAGTTAGTGAAGCAAGCTCAAGCGAAACGTAAGAAAACAGCACAAAAAAATCATGAACTCTCTTTGGTTGCCCTTGATTATATTTTTATGCACGAAGTTCACGCATTGATTGATGCAGAATTGGTCACGATTGGTGAGAAATTTTATTTACCAACCTTGCGTGAGCAATGGAAAGGTACAGTTTCAGACCCAGTGCTCAACGGAAAATTCTAATTAAACACAAAAGGTGAATTTATAAAGATTTACCTTTTTTATTTTTATAATTAAATTAATGGCTTATAACTTGATAATTACTGGTACAAAAGTTTACAAGAAAAGAATGCGTTTTTTTTAAAGTGGCAGATACATTGCTTATATAAATACAAAATTATTGCGGGAGAGAGGTTCGTAAGAACCCGCCGAAGGAGCAACAAGCCCGGAAACTCTCAGGCAGAAGGACTGTAATAATTAAAAAATCTGGAGAGAAGCTTAGATTTATAAGAAGTGAAAATAATAACTTATAAATTATAAACTCACCGAAGGGGAAGATCTTAACGTTAAAAGGTAACGTTGGGGTCGAAACTCTCAGGTACCAATGACAGATGGGCTGTACTGATGAAATGTTTTGCATTTCTGAGGAGTCTGTTATGCCACATGTTATTGTGATAGGTGCGGGAATCACAGGGGTTACCTCTGCCTATGAATTATCGCAGCTGGGTTATCAAGTCACAGTGATTGATCGACATCTATATCCTGCAATGGAAACATCATTTGCCAATGGAGGGCAATTATCGGCTTGTAATGCGGAAGTATGGAACCAAAAAGCCACTGTAGTTAAGGGCTTTAAGTGGATGAGACAAAAAGATGCACCGCTATTGCTGAATCCTTCATTTAGTTTGCATAAGTATAGTTGGTTGGTTGAGTTCTTATCCCATATTAAACACTATGAAGCGAATACGATCGAGACGGTCCGATTGGCATTACTCGCCCGTAAGCGCTTGTTTGAAGTTGCAGAAAAGGAGCAGCTTGAGTTTGATTTGGAGAAACGTGGCATTCTTCATATGTATCATAGTAAGGCCGATTACGAGATCGCTAAACAAGTCAATCATGTCTTGAACAAAGGTACATTGGAGCGCTATTCGGTTTCTCCTGATGAAATGAAAACAATAGAGCCATCGTTGACGGGTGACTATTTTGGTGGCTATTACACGCCAAGTGATGCAACAGGTGATATTCATAAATATTCAACCTCTTTGGCTGAAAAAACTAAGCAATATGGCGTTCAGTATAAATTTGGTCTGGAAGTCACAGATATTAAGTGTCATACAGACAAAGTGATCGTAAGTTGTCAGCCAAGTGCAGAGCATCCATATCTTGTTGAATCCGATAGCATCCAGATCGAAGGTGATGTGCTTGTGGTTTGTGGTGGTGTAGGGAGCTATCAACTTGCTGATATGATTGGTGAGCGTGTAAATGTTTATCCAGTAAAAGGCTATTCAATTACCGTGCAATTAAAAGATGAGCAAAGTGTGCAGAATGCACCGTGGGTCAGCTTACTAGATGAAAGTGCAAAAATCGTGACTTCTCGTTTAGGTAAAGATCGACTGCGTGTGGCGGGTACTGCGGAATTTAATGGTTACAACCGTGACATACGGGCTGATCGTATTCAACCATTAGTGAATTGGGTAAACCGTAATTTTGATATTTCAACTGAGCATGTGGTGCCTTGGGCGGGGCTAAGACCTATGATGCCAAATATGTTGCCTGTGGTGAAGCAGTCTAAACAACCTCGTATTTTCTATAATACCGGACATGGGCACTTAGGTTGGACTTTGTCTGCGGCAACTGCAGTTTTAGTCGGTCAGGATATTGCCCAGAAATATCCAGTCTAGAAAGTAAAAAGCCAGTGTTTAAACACTGGCTTTTATTTAACGTATTAATCATATAATCGGTAGATTCCGCTAAAACGCTCACAGCCTTTTTGTTGTGTTTTCACATTAAGTAAAGCTTTTTGAAAATTAAACTGATATTTACAGTTATGTTCATTGTCTAAAATTTCACTTTTTTGTTCAGGTGAACTATAGGCCATCAAAGAAATCGTTTGAGTTTCTTTGCGGTTATTTGGATTGCGATATGCGATTCCTTCAATCTTGATTTTATCCTTTGCAAGCTGATGGACCTGAATGTGAACAGGTTGTGCAGCTATACGTCCATTTTCAAACTTAAGATAATGTTGAGTAAGTGTTTGCTTAAGTGACGCATAAAAATTTAGGTCATCAGTACGTAAATCAAACTGTTGCTGAACGCATGTATTACTCTTGCATTGCTGAGTATGTTTAGACCATAACTTTTGTGTATCCTGTAAAAGCTGTAAGGGGGCATCAGTAACTAAATATGCAGAAAGATATTTATTATTGAGTTGCTTTCTCGATTCACTAAATGTTTTTGAGCAGATTTTAAGCTCAGTTCCAGAATTGGAGCAGTCTATTGATTCTGCAAAGACAAGAGATGAACATAAACAACTCAGTGTCACGGCAAAACTTAATCTTTTCAAATGATTCATATCAGTATTAGACAGCATGATCGCTTATACTTTCAGTCTACTTTGCTAGGTGTACTATAGCGAAACAGAAAGGCTGAATACAAGATTTCTTAAGTTTTTATGGAAGGTAATGATTATATGGTTGCTCAAATTCGTATTGGACAGGGAATGGATGTGCATGCCTTTGAAGCAGGGGACTTCGTTACATTGGCTGGCATTCAAATTCCACATACACATGGCCTGAAAGCGCACTCTGATGGTGATGTGGTACTTCATGCCCTATGTGATGCTTTGCTAGGCGCTTTGGCACTCGGAGATATTGGGCAGCATTTTCCTGACACTGACCCAGAATACAAAGGCGCAGACAGTCGAGTATTGTTAAAGCATGTTTATCAACTCATATTGGATCGTGGTTATCAATTAAATAATGCTGATATTACGGTGGCTTGTGAGCGTCCCAAATTAGCTAAGCATAATTTGGAAATGCGTCAAAGCATTGCTGATGTTTTAAATGTAGATGTTAATCAAATCAGTATTAAAGCAACGACAACCGAAAAACTAGGGTTTACCGGTCGTCAAGAGGGTATTTTAGCAACAGCAACTGTTTTAGTCTCTCATCACACCAAGTGATCGGCCTGTTGCAAAGATTGTTGAAGCTCAATAGTTGCCTTACGTCCTTGTAGTTGTAAGGTAATACTATGAATAAGCCCTGTCCAAGTTTCATTAGGTTCCCAAGTTTCGTGAAGTAAATCTTGAGAAGTAGGCATGTCCATATTCATATAAAACTGTCTGTAAACATACATAAGGCAACTAGAGCGATCATTTTTAGTACAGTGAATCCAGACAATTTCATTCTGGACCAAATGATCAATGAGATCGAGTACCAATAAACATTGCTCTGCAGATGGCGTTTCCCAATCAATTGGAATGTGGATGTAATTTAAACCAATATCTAGGCAAATACGATCCTCATTCTCAATGTGGTTTGGTGCATTACTTAAAGCAAGGTTAATGACTATGCTACAACCATATTCTTTAATCAGTTTTAGTTGTTCGATTGATGGTTGAGCCGAACTAAATAAGTGCTCATGAATAACGGAAAAATTAGGGATTTGAGCTAATGATTGTTCAATAGTTGTCATGGTCGTACTCGGCAAGAGTAAGTTTGGCTTGTTGTGTTGAATGTTATACACGATTATATCTAAGAGATAAAATACAGCTTGCTTATATATTCATCAGCCTCAACAAGAATATTAAAAAAATTATAATAAATAAAAGAAGTCATTTAGAAAATAAAAAAACAGCACAATAAAAGTGCTGTTTTTTAGAAAGAAATTAAGCTTATTTCAGGCGTTCATTTAATAAGAATTCCATCAAAGCTTTTTGTGCATGTAAACGGTTTTCCGCTTCATCCCAGACTACTGCATTTTTATGGTCGAGCATGGTTTCGGAAATTTCTTCGCCACGATGTGCAGGTAAACAATGCATGAATAAACATTCAGGATGAGCAAGTCCCATTAATTTTTCATTGACTTGAAAAGCAGCAAAGGCTCTTTCGCGAAGCTTCTGTTCTTCTTCTTGTCCCATGCTTGCCCATACATCTGTCACAATGAGGTCAGCATTTACGGCAGCATCTTCTGCATTGTCAAAAACTTCAACACAATGACCAAACTCTGCTAAAAATTCAGGTTTAGGCTCATATCCTTTCGGCGATGCAATTTTGAGTTTAAAGCCCATCATGTGTGCAGCTTCAATATATGAGTTACACATATTATTGCCATCACCAATCCAAGCAACGGTTTTGCTTTTAATGCTACCGCGGTGTTCAATATAAGTCTGTAAATCTGCAAGTAACTGGCACGGATGATGGTCATCTGTTAAACCGTTAATAACAGGAACTTTTGAATACGATGCAAAACGTTCAACAATGTCATGACCGAAAGTACGAATCATCACAATATCAAGCATACTTGAAATTACACGTGCTGAGTCTTCAATTGGTTCACCACGACCTAATTGTGTGTCGCGAGGCGATAAGAAAATCGCACTACCACCAAATTGATTAATGCCTGCTTCAAAAGAGATACGTGTACGCGTGCTTGATTTCTCAAAAATCATTCCCAATACTTTACCAACAAAAGGTTGATATACCTGATTGTCATGCTGCATTTTTTTAAGCTCGCTTGCGCGTTCTAAAATGCGATTAAGTTCTAGAGTGGATAGATCACGTAAAGTCAGGAAATGTCTTAGAGCCATGTAGCTACTCCATAATAATTGTTATGAAATACAACAATTATCTGTTGTTGGCTGGGTGGATGTGGAAAAAAGAAGTCTACTATACTATAAGCATTTTAAAATGCAAAAGAATTAGACTTTATGATGGCCTCTTAAGAAAACATCAACACAATAGTTAATATAATCAATTACTTCTTTTTCATTTGGTGGGAGTGGCATCCCCATAATCATGCGCCATTCAATATCACGTAAAACTCCAAAATACATTAATGAAGAATGGTCGGGAGATGTACAATGAATCTCGCCAGATTGATGGGAAATTAAAAGTGCTTGTGCAATCGTATTTTGTACATCTTGAGCACATTTTTCATATAGATATTGGCTTAAAGTGGCATTGCATTGAGTTTGTTCAATCACTAGGCGTAAAAAGGCAATATGTTCAGGCTGGATAATGTGAGTGTAGAAGCGAATGAGTGTGTGAATTAAATAGTCGCGTAATGAACTTTGAGAGGGGTGAAATGCTAGACAAATATCTTTAAAAAACATTTCACGGCGATAATCGCAAATTGCGGTAAATAAGCCATCTTTATTACCGAAATATTTATAGATAGAAGTTTTTGAACCTCCAGCATGATTAACAATGTCATCAAGAGAAACGGCATCATATCCTTTATCCAAAAACAGCTCGGTTGCACTTAGCAATAGAGCTAAGCGACGTTCTATACCTCTGCGTGTTTGGGGTTTTTCACATACTGAATGATGTGACTCAAGGACGGAATCGTGCATAAAATTTCATAACAACGGTTAACTTTGCTTGTTTAGTATAGCAAAACTATCTTTAAGGGTGGTCATCACTATTTTTTTAGATCATCTGCTGAACAGTAATCACTTTATTTAAAAAATAAATGAATAGAAAATATAAACTTAGAGTGAATTTTGAAAATATTTAATGATGTAACCTGATGTTCATTTTTAAATTTAATAAAAAATAAAGCGGCTAAGAATGTTTTAGCCGCTTTTAATTTAGGTACTAAGCTTTTTAGGCTTCAGTTTGGGTAACCTTATGTTCATCTTCTTCATCATCGTCAGCAGAATCCATTCCAAGTTCTTTTAACTTGCGAGTTAAGGTATTACGGCCCCAACCCAGTAATTCTGCTGCGTGGCGTTTACGCCCGCGAGTTTGCAGTAAGGCTGCATTAATTAAGGTGCGCTCAAACATTGGGGTCGCAATATCCAGAATCTTCATTTCACCATTTTTAAGTTTTTGAATTGCCCATTGGTTAAGCAGTTCATCCCAATGATGTAGTGAAATGCGGTCAAATGAAGGTGCAGGTTGCCCTGATTCACTATTTTTTTGTAGTGGAACTTGTTTAAGTTCAGAAGGTAAATCTTCTGGATAAACTTCACGTCCGGTGATCATTACAGTTAACCAGCGACACGTGTTTTCAAGTTGTCGAACATTGCCGGGCCATGGCAACTGTTGCATATAATCTGTTGTCTCGGTACGTAAGATTTTTGGGCTCACGCCAAGTTCTTTACCTGCGCGTGCAAGAAAATGCTGAGCAAGCATTGGAATATCTTCGCTACGGTGCGCAAGTTTAGGAATGTGAATGCGAATCACATTTAAGCGGTGATATAAGTCTTCACGGAATCGACCTTCATTCACCAGTTTTTCTAAATCTTGATGCGTTGCCGCAACGATTCGAACATCCACTTTAACTGGGATATGTCCACCTACACGATAAAATTCACCGTCGGCGAGCACACGAAGTAATCGAGTTTGTGTTTCAAATGGCATATCACCAATTTCATCAAGGAATAATGTTCCGCCATTTGCTTGTTCAAAGCGGCCTTGATGCTGAGTATTTGCGCCTGTAAAAGCACCTTTTTCATGACCAAATAACTCGGTTTCAATCAAGTCTTTTGGAATTGCTGCCATATTTAAAGCAATAAAAGGCTTAGCACGACGAGGCGAATGCTTGTGTAAAGCATGCGCGACTAACTCTTTACCCGTACCTGATTCACCATTAATTAAAACAGTAATATGAGATTGAGATAAACGACCGATAGCGCGGAAAACCTCCTGCATTGCAGGAGATTCACCAATAATTTCTGTTGATTGAAGAGGCGTAGCTGTTTTTGTCGCTTCTTGCTGTTGTAATTTGTTGATATGCAGGATTGCACGATTAACCAAGGCTAAGGCTTCATCAATATCAAATGGCTTTGGTAAATATTCAAAGGCGCCTGTTTGATAGCTTGAAACAGCAGACTCTAAATCGGAGTGTGCAGTCATAATAATGACAGGTAAATCTGGATGAGAGTTTTTGACTTTAGATAAGAAAGTTAAACCATCAATTCCAGGCATTCGAATGTCGGTTAAAATGACATCGGGCGCATCATGGTGTAAACGTTCAAGTGCAGTTTGAGCTTCTTCAAAATTAGTGACATCAAAACCTTCTTCTTTAAAGGTCTTTTCTAATACCCATCGCATGGCGCGATCATCATCAATAACCCATATTTTATTTCGCGACACGGTCTGACTCCCAAGGTAAATATAAGCTAAAAATAGTTTTTCCAGGAACAGATTGGCATTCAATCATTCCATTATGTTGATGCATAATATTCTGTGCAATACTCAGGCCAAGCCCAGTACCTTTTGCTCGTCCAGTAACCAATGGATAGAATACTGACTCTAAAATACTCTCTGGTATACCTGGTCCATTATCCTCAATATCGACCCGCACAGTAGATCGGTTCAGCACACCATTAATCGTGACAAGACGTTGTATGCGGGTACGTAGAATTAGCTCTGGTTCCTGATCTGTGAAAAATGACTTATTTTCCGTGATGGCTTGAATCGCATTTACACTAATGTTGAGCATCACCTGTATGAGTTGATCTCGATCAGCATGAACATCGGGTAAAGACAAATCGTAATCACGAATAATTTTAATTTTTTTCTTGGTTTGATTTGCAATAAGAGAACGTACCCGTTCTAACGGCTCATGCACATTAACATTCTCATAACTTGGCAGTTGTCTAGAACCTAACATGGTATCAGCCAAGTTGGTTAAACGATCTACTTCATTAATAATGACATCGGTGAATTCCGCATAAGTCTTATCATTTAAGCTGCGAGCGAGTAACTGGGTTGCTCCCCGAATACCTGCAAGTGGGTTTTTAATTTCATGCGCAACGCCACGCACGAGCTGTCTAGCGACCTGATGTTGTTGAACAAGATTTTCTTCTTTTGAAATCTTTAACATGCGATCGATTGGGTTGAGTTCGATCAACAATAATGGATGGTAGCTTTTACCTGCATTTAATTGAGAAACTGTGTAATCCACATGCAGGTCTTTAAAGTTGACATTAATGACAGCTTCTCGGCGCGTATAAGGTTGTCCGGTTTTTATGGTGTTCAATAAAGCTTCATGCGTATTAAAAGTATCGTCAGGGGCATGAAGTAAGTTTAAAACTGGCTGCCCTGAAGCACGTAGTAAACTTATATCAAATAGTGCTTCGCAAGCTGAATTTAAGTAAAAAATATTCAAATTACTGTCGATTAATAAAATCGCAGTAGTTAAATTGTCTACCAAGAGGCGATAGTCGATAGGGGTGTGTTGATCCATTAGCGAATCGTTCCTGTCTTAAAATAGCGCAATGGCATCTTCATTGGTTATCGGATTTTCACCGTTATAGAACATGAACGATGCAAAATATACGCCAACTTTGTTTATGGGTTATTTTAAAGTTAAAAACGCGCTGAAATCGTTCTTTATATCTTTTGATCAAAACAGATAGCTCAAATCTAGATAATAACATGATCTAAATTGGTGCAAAGGTGAGTTTTGGTGCAAATGTTGGTTGTATTTTGGTGCATTACACAAAGAGTAGGCTTTCCACCTATGCTTGAGACAAGAAAAGACATACAATACGCGCATTCAAGTGGAGCGCAGATTCATGAAGACCCCCAAAGTCGGTTTTGTTTCTTTAGGTTGTCCTAAGGCATTGGTAGATTCTGAACGAATTTTAACTCAGTTAAAGACTGAAGGTTATCAAGTAGCATCAGATTATGATGGTGCTGATTTAGTAGTTGTTAATACCTGTGGTTTTATTGAATCTGCGGTACAAGAGTCGCTAGATGCAATTGGCGAGGCCATTAGTGAAAATGGTCGAGTGATCGTTACTGGGTGTTTAGGTAAAGATGAAGATAAAATTCGTCAAATGCATCCAAACGTTTTAAAGGTTACTGGGGCAGCAGCTTATCAAGATGTGATGGAAGCAGTACATGAATATGTACCAGCACCACCTAAACATAATCCGTTTATTGATTTGGTTCCTGAACAGGGAATTCGCTTAACACCAAAGCATTATGCCTACTTAAAAATATCTGAAGGATGTAACCATCGTTGTACCTTCTGTATTATTCCAAGTATGCGTGGTGACTTGGTTTCTCGTCCAGTTGGTAGTGTATTAGAAGAAGCTGCGGCACTTAAAAGAGCGGGTGTTAAAGAAATCTTGGTTATTTCCCAAGATACATCAGCTTATGGCGTAGACACCAAGTACAAACTTGACTTCTGGAATGGTCAACCGGTTAAGACAAAATTCTTCGATATGTGTGAAGCACTAGGCCAATTAGGTATCTGGGTGCGTCTACACTATGTTTACCCATATCCACATGTGGATGCGGTAATTGATTTAATGGCACAAGGTAAAATCCTGCCATATCTAGATATTCCATTCCAACACGCAAGCCCACGTATTCTTAAGTTAATGAAGCGTCCGGCTCATAGTGAAAATACATTAGAAAAAATTAAATTATGGCGTGAAAAATGTCCTGATCTTGTGATCCGTTCTACTTTTGTGGTGGGTTTCCCAGGTGAAACTGAAGAGGACTTCCAGATTTTGCTAGATTGGTTAGTTGAAGCTCAACTTGATCGTGTAGGTTGCTTTACCTATTCACCAGTCGAAGGCGCAACGGCAAATGATTTGCCAGATCATGTGCCAGAAGAAATTAAACAAGAGCGTTACGAGCGTTTTATGCAAGTCCAGCAACAAATTTCTGCTGCCAGATTGCAAAAACGTATTGGTCAAACGATGACTGTATTAGTCGATAGTTTAGAAGATGAATATCCTGTTGCCGTTGCACGTTCTTATGCTGATGCTCCGGAAATTGACGGTAATGTGTTCGTAGAAGATATCGATAAGAACACTATTCAACCGGGCGATATGTTGGAAGTCGAAATTACCGATGCGGATGAATACGATTTATTTGCAAAGTTAATTAAAATTAAATCGGTTTAATCGAAATATATTTAAAGAGCATTCAGTTTAAGAGGTTTTGGAGCAAAGTCATGGCGGAAACAATTAGCCCTCGTTATTCACGTATTCTATTAAAATTATCTGGTGAGGCATTGTCAGGTAATAAAGATATGGGTATTGATGCCCAAGTTTTAGATCATATGTCCCTTTCAATTGCACACTTGGTTGGCTTAGGTGTACAAGTGGGTATTGTTGTGGGTGGCGGTAATTTGTACCGTGGTAGTCAGTTGCAAAAAGATGGCCTAGTTGGTCGTGTAACAGGCGATCAAATGGGTATGCTTGCAACTGTGATGAATGGCTTAGCTATGCGTGATGCTCTAGTTCGTCGTAATATCAGAACTCGTCTTATGTCTGCATTGCCAATTGGTACAGTGGTAGAGTCTTATTCAAGTCGTGATGCTATCCGTCATTTGAGTCAAGGTGAAGTTTGTGTTTTCGTTGCGGGTACAGGAAATCCATTTTTCACAACGGATACAGCAGCATGTTTACGCGGAATTGAAATTGAAGCGAATTTGATTTTAAAAGCGACTAAAGTAGATGGCGTTTATAATAAAGATCCAAGTAAATTTGAAGATGCTGTTAAATACGATCATTTAACCTTTGATCAGGTGTTAGATGAAAAACTTGGTGTTATGGATTTGACGGCTATTTGTTTATGTCGCGACCATAATGTGCCACTGCAAGTTTTTGATATGAATAAATCAGGTGCGTTATTGTCAGTAGTAATGGGTGAAAAAGAAGGGACGCGCGTTACTAAATAATGTACGTGTTACCGAAAGCTCTTTATACTAGCGCTAAATTAAATTTGTTAAATATATCTTTGAATAAATAAGTAAGGTAGATCATATGATTAACGATCTGAAAAAAGACAGTGAACAGCGTATGTTAAAAACTCTAGAGTCTTTGGAGCTAGGGTTTGCTAAAGTTCGTACTGGCCGTGCACACCCATCAATCTTAAATGGTGTGATGGTTCCTTACTATGGTTCTGATGTGCCTTTAAATCAAGTAGCAAACGTGGGTATTGAAGACTCGCGTACCCTTGTTGTTCAGCCATTTGAGCGTACAATGGTTTCAGCTATTGATAAGGCAATCCGTGAAAGCGATCTTGGTTTAAACCCAATTACAGCAGATGCGATTCGTGTACCTTTACCTGCATTAACTGAAGAAACACGCCGTGATATGCAAAAAGTTGCGCGTAATGAAGCAGAAAATGCAAAAGTTGCGATTCGTAATATCCGTCGTGATGTATTAGGTGATATTAAATCATTGCTAAAAGAAAAAGAAATTTCTGAAGATGATGAGCGCCGTGCCGGTGATGATATCCAGAAAATTACTGACAAATATGTTGCAGAAGTGGACAAACGTCTTGCAGCGAAAGAAGCAGAATTGATGAAGGTCTAATTTTATGACCGATTCTGAAGAGTATCATCTTCCCAAGCATGTTGCCATCATCATGGATGGCAACAACCGCTTTGCAAAAAAAAATCAAATGCAAAAAGGTGATGGGCATCGGGAAGGTAAAAATGTTCTTGATCCTATTGTTGAACATTGTAAAAAAACTGGTATTCGTGCTCTAACTGTTTTCGCATTTTCAAGCGAAAATTGGAATCGACCGCAGTATGAAGTCGATCTGCTTATGAAACTTCTGGAAGAAAGTATTCATGAGCAAATACCTCGCATGAAGAAATTTAATATTGCTTTGCGTTTTATTGGTGATCGTTCTCGTTTATCGTCACACTTAGTTGCCTTAATGGAAGATGCAGAGCAACAGACAGCACATCATGACACTATGACCCTAACCATTGCGATAAGCTATGGTGGGATGTGGGATATTGCAAATGCAGCAAAACAGGTTGCTCAAGCAGTTTCTCGTGGTGAGTTTGATGCTGATCAAATAAATGTTGATTTGTTCGAAAAATATGTCAGTCTAAACGATCTGCCAGCTGTGGACCTATTAATCCGCACAGGCGGAGATTATCGCATATCTAATTTCTTGTTATGGCAAGCAGCTTATGCGGAACTGTATTTTACGGAAGCTTTATGGCCAGAATTTACAGTAAAAGAGTTCGATCATGCATTGAATGTTTTTTCAGGGCGTGAACGTCGTTTTGGTAAAACATCTGAACAAATTCAGCAAGAGAAAATAGAGAATTTATAATGTTAGAGCGGATTGTTACCGCATTGGTACTTGTTGCAGTTGTTTTAGGCTGTATGTTTGCTACGCAATCACATTATCCAATGTTGATTCTTATGATTGTTGCAGCAGGGGTTGCGGGGTATGAGTGGTATAAATTAATGCCTCGCGAAACTGCAAATGCTGTAAAACCTAAAGCTTGGTGCTATGGTCTGCTTGTTGCATTTGTTTCAGGTGTTGCCCTATTTTTCCACGATATTGCGTTACTTTTGTGGTCTGCTTCAATTTTGACTTGGATTGTAAGTGTATATTGGGTTAAGTCATTTCCTGAGTTTGATGGCTGGTATAACGCGACCTTATATGTGATTGGCATAATTTTAGTTTGCGCTGCGGTAACGTCAATTTTTGTAGTATGGCAAAGCTCACCATGGTGGTTAATGTATCTGTTCTTGCTCGTATGGGGCGCAGATAGTGGTGCTTACTTTGTTGGTCGTAAATTTGGAAAAAGAAAGCTAGCTCCGACCGTGAGTCCTAATAAATCAGTAGAAGGTTTGTACGGTGGTATTATTACGACTGTAATAATAATGGTAGTTGTGCAATATCATTATCTAAATTTAACTTTAATTCAGCAAATTCTGTTTCTTATATTGTCATTAATCACAGTATTTGGTTCAGTTTTGGGTGACTTATTTGAATCAATGATTAAACGTCGTGCCGGTATTAAAGATTCTGGTCGTGTTCTACCTGGTCATGGTGGTGTTTTAGATCGTATTGATTCTTTACTTGCTGCAGCCCCGATCTTTGCAACGGGAATGTATATATTAAAACTTATTGGTGTAGATTTATAGATGACACAATCTGTTTGCATATTAGGTGTAACCGGTTCCATTGGTCAAAGTACCTTAAAAATTTTAAATCAACATCCTGATAAGTATTCAGTGTTTGCAGTTTCAGCTCATAGCCGAATTTCTGAGTTAGTTGAAATTTGTAAACAATTCCAACCAAAAGTAGTGGTTGTTCCTGAGCAAAAAGTTACAGAGTTATCAGCTCTATTTGCACATAATAAATTACAAAATATTGAAATTTTGGTTGATCAGCAAGGTCTGGTAAGCATTGCTTCACATCCAAATGTGGATGTTGTTATGGCCGCAATTGTTGGGGCGGCAGGTTTGTTGCCCACTTTGGCTGCTGTGAAAGCTGGTAAACGTGTATTATTAGCGAATAAAGAAGCTTTGGTTATGTCTGGTGAAATCATGATGCAAGCAGCACGTGATCATCAGGCATTGTTATTGCCAGTCGACTCCGAACACAATGCTATTTTTCAGTCATTACCTCATAATTATTTAGAAGCCGAAAGAAATGGGCAACCACAGCAGGGCGTATCTAGAATTTTATTAACAGCCTCTGGCGGTCCTTTTTTAAACCATTCTTTAGAGCAATTAAAAGAAGTTACTCCTCAGCAAGCCTGTAAACATCCTAATTGGTCTATGGGACAAAAAATCTCAGTTGACTCAGCTACTCTTATGAACAAAGGATTAGAGTTGATTGAGGCATGCCATTTGTTTTCAATATCTGAACATTTTGTTACAGTTGTTGTCCACCCACAAAGTATTATTCATTCTATGGTGCAATATGTGGATGGTTCAACATTGGCACAAATGGGTAATCCAGATATGTGTACGCCAATTGCACATGCTTTAGCATGGCCTGAGCGTTTACAGACGAGTGTTCCTGCTTTAAATTTATTTGAATATTCTCAGCTTAATTTTCAAGCGCCAGATATTCAAAAATTCCCCGCACTTGATTTGGCACGTCAAGCAATGCGAGAGGGCGGTTTGGCACCTACTATTTTAAATGCCGCAAATGAAGTTGCTGTTGCTGCATTTTTAAAGCAACAGATCGGATTTACAAATATTCCACAAGTGGTAGAACATACTTTGCAAAAATTGGAAAATTCAGTTGCTGAAAACATTGAGTGTATTTTAGAGAAAGATGAAATAGCACGACATGTAGCACAGCAATATATATCAAGTATAGGAGGCTGAAATGAGTGCATTATTTATGATTGCAGCAGCGGCTCTTTTACTTGGTCCTTTAATTGCAATCCATGAGTTCGGCCATTATTGGGTTGCACGAAAATTAGGTGTTAAAGTTTTAGTATATTCCATTGGTTTTGGACCTACCTTACTCAAATGGACATCAAAAAAATCTGGAATCAAATACCAGCTTTCAGCTTTACCATTGGGCGGCTATGTCAAAATGCTCGATGAGCGTGAAGGTAATGTTGCAGAGCAGGATTTACCTTATGCATTTAACCGTCAAAAACCATGGAAACGTATAGCAATTGTTGCAGCTGGTCCTTTAATTAACTTGATTTTTGCTGTCTTACTTTTCTGGATCCTATTTTTACCTGCACAAGAACAACTAAACACTAGAGTAGGTAAAGTCATCCCAAACTCACCAGCAGCAGCTGCACAAATGCAAGTAGGTGACAAGATTATTGCAGTTGATGGAAAAGAAACGCAAACCTGGGAAAAGCTTAACTTTGCTTTGATTGATCGTGTAGGTGAAACCGGCAGTGTAAATATTGATGTAGACCGTGCTGGTACTGAGAAAAATATTGTTTTACCGATTAAAGACTTCTTAAAAAATCAGAATGAATCGGCTTTAGATACATTAGGTTTTTTACCATACCGTCCCGTTATTCCAGCTGTTGTGACTGAATTGACTCAAGATGGAGCTGCAATTCGTCAAGGAATGAAAGTAGGTGACCATATTGCTTCAATTAATGGTCAAGTAATGAAAGACTGGTTTGATGTTGTAGAAATAGTACAACATTCTCCAGAGAAATTACTCAATATTGATGTGTTACGTAATGGTCAAGTAGTTCATTTGCAAGTCATGCCTCAAGGAAAACGGGACAACATGGGGCAAGTGAGCGGTGTTTTGGGCGTGAAAAGTGATGCAGGAAAAATTACAATTCCTGACGAATATAAGCAAACAATTCAATATACTCCAATAAAAGCTTTCGAGATGTCACTAGATAAAACTGGTCAAATCTCTAGCATGATATTGAGTTCAATAGTAAAAATGGTTAAGGGTTTAATTGGTTTAGAAAATTTATCTGGACCAATTACAATCGCAAAAGTAGCGGGACAAAGTGCAGAAATGGGGTGGCAGACTTTTATCTCATTTATGGCTTTAATGAGTGTAAGTCTTGGAATTTTAAACTTATTACCAATTCCAATGCTAGATGGTGGACATCTGGTTTATTACATTATTGAAGCTATTCGTGGGAAGCCTGTTTCTGAACAAATACAAATGTTTGGTCTAAAAATTGGTATGGTACTGCTCGGTAGTATGATGCTTTTGGCTCTATTTAACGATTTTATGCGTTTGTAAACGTATATGGATTTATAACTTACTGGAAAAAACTGGCATGCGGCACACACATTTTTTAATGCCTTTGGCACTTGTTAGCGCTATGGCAGCGGTACAACAAGCATATGCAGCTGATGATTTCGTTGTTCGAGATATTCGCGTAGATGGCTTAGTCCGTCTTACTCCTGCAAATGTTTATACCATGTTGCCAATCAACAGTGGCGATCGCGTTAATGAACCGATGATCGCAGAAGCAATTCGAACATTGTATGCCACTGGACTTTTTGACGATATTAAAGCATCAAGAGATAACGATACTTTAGTTTTTAATGTCGTAGAGCGCCCAATTATTTCAAAGCTTGAATTTAAGGGTAATAAACTTATTCCTAAAGAGGCATTGGAACAAGGCCTCAAAAAAATGGGAATTGCTGAAGGCGAAGTTTTTAAGAAATCGGCTTTACAAACAATTGAAACTGAATTAGAGCAGCAATATACCCAGCAGGGTCGTTACGATGCTGATGTAACCGTTGACACAATAGCTCGTCCAAATAACCGTGTTGAACTTAAATTAAATTTTAATGAAGGCACAGCCGCTAAAGTTTTTAATATCAATATTATTGGTAATACTGTTTTTAAAGACAGTGAAATTAAACAAGCCTTTGCAGTTAAAGAAAGTGGTTGGGCTTCTGTTGTAACGCGTAATGACCGTTATGCTAGAGAAAAAATGGCAGCGAGCCTTGAAGCTTTGCGCGCTATGTACCTTAATAAAGGTTATATTAATTTCCATATTAATAACTCACAGCTTAATATTAGTGAAGATAAAAAGAATATCTTTATTGAAGTTGCTGTAGATGAAGGCAGTCAATTTAAATTTGGACAAACCAAATTTTTGGGTGATGCACTTTATAAGCCGGAAGAATTACAAGCTTTAAAAATTTATAAAGATGGCGATACTTATTCTCAAGAAAAAGTAAATGCTGTTAAGCAGTTGTTATTGCGTAAATATGGTAATGCTGGTTATTACTTTGCAGATGTGAATATTGTTCCGCAAATTAATAACGATACAGGTGTTGTTGACTTAAATTACTATGTAAACCCAGGTCAGCAAGTCACTGTACGTCGTATTAACTTTACAGGTAATAGTAAAACTGCCGATGAAGTATTACGTCGCGAAATGCGTCAAATGGAAGGCGCTTTAGCCAGTAATGAAAAAATTGATCTGTCTAAAGTTCGTTTAGAACGTACGGGATTCTTTAAGACGGTTGATGTTAAACCCGTGCGTATTCCAAACTCACCAGATCAGGTGGATTTAAACGTCAATGTTGAAGAACAGCACTCGGGTACTACAACATTAGCTGTAGGTTATTCACAAAGTGGTGGTATCACATTCCAAGCAGGTTTGAGTCAAACTAACTTTATGGGAACGGGTAACCGTGTTTCAATCGATTTGTCTCGTTCTGAAACTCAAGATTACTATAACTTAAGTGTTACCGATCCTTACTTTACAATTGACGGTGTAAGCCGCGGTTATAACGTTTACTATCGTAAAACGAAACTAAATGATGACTATAATGTTAATAACTACGTTACCGATAGTTTCGGTGGTAGTTTAAGTTTTGGTTACCCAATTGATGAAAATCAAAGTTTAAGTGCTTCTGTAGGTATTGATAATACTAAGGTAACGACAGGTGCATATGTATCGACGTATGTACGTGATTACTTATTAGCAAATGGTGGTAAGGCAACTGGTAAAGATACTTATTGTCCAATAGATCAGCAAGAGCCTGTAAAAGATGAGCAGGGTAATATTATCGAAATCAAGTGTAAGATAACACCAGTTAGTTATGACAATGCATTTGAAGGCGAATTCTTTACATACAACTTAAATTTAGGCTGGTCATATAACACATTAAACCGTCCAATTTTCCCAACATCAGGGATGTCGCATCGTGTAGGTCTGGAAATTGGTTTGCCAGGTAGTGATGTTGACTATCAAAAAGCAACTTATGATGCACAGGCATTCTGGCCAATTAGTAATACTGGTTTCGTACTGCGTGGTTACGGTAAGCTTGGTTATGGTAATGATTTACCATTCTATAAAAACTTCTATGCAGGTGGTTATGGTTCTGTTCGTGGTTATGATAACAGTACCTTGGGTCCGAAATATTCAAGTGTAAATTTACAAGAAACCAATCAAAATGACGGTTCTCCAGAAGAAGTGGGGGGTAATGCTTTAGTACAATTTGGTACTGAGTTAGCTTTACCGTTACCTTTCAAAGGGGACTGGACTCGTCAAGTGAGACCAGTCATTTTTGCTGAAGGTGGTCAGGTATTCGATACCAAGTGCGACGTTGGTTCTTATTCTATGATTATGAATGGTCAGCAAATAGCAGATGCTAAAAAATACTGTGAAGATAACTATGGTTTCGACTTAGGTAATATGCGTTATAGCGTAGGTGTTGGCTTCACATGGATTACCATGATCGGACCATTATCTCTTAGCTATGCATTCCCTTTAAATGATAAGCCTGGTGATGAAACTAAAGAGATCCAGTTTGAAATCGGTCGTACTTTCTAAGTGCGACTTGACTAAACATGAAATAAGGACACAAATTTAAATGAAAAAATTAAATATATTAATGTTAGGACTAGGTCTGACAGTTTCGGCTATGACTAACGCTGCGGGCTATGGTGTTATTGATCTTGCTAAAGTTGTTGAAAGCAGTGCTTATTTGAAACAACAAAACGCAAGTTTAAATCAATCAGTTAAGCCAACCACAACTCGTCTTGAGCAATTAGGTAAAGAATTAGAAGGTCTTCAACGTCAAGCCCAAACTCAAGGGCAAAAAATGAAAGAAGATGATATTAAAAAGCTTCAGGCACAATATCAGACAAAACTCAATGAATTTAATTCGACTCAACAAGGTTTGCAGTCTAAAGTTCAAACTAGTTTGCAAGGAATGAATTCAACTTTTGAGAGTCGTGTGAAGCAAGCAGCTGAACAATTACGAAAAGAAAATAATCTTGACTTCATTTTGAATAAAAATTCAACTGTTGCCTATGACGCTAAGTATGATTTAACTGATAAAATGATACAAAAGGTTAATTCAATGAAATAAATTAATGAAAGTGCAACATTATCGTTTAGATGAACTGGCTCACTTAGTAAATGGTGAGCTAGTAGGTGCGGGTAGCCTTCAGTTTATAAACTTAGCAAGTTTAGAAAATGCTGAAACTCATCAGATTGCTTTCGTGAATGGCGAAAAGTATATAGATCAAGCAAAGACTAGCCGTGCAGGTGCGTACATTGTTACAAGCCTTATTAAAGAACAGCTTCCTGATAAACAAAATTTTATTATTGTTGATAATCCTTATTTAGCTTTTGCTATCCTTACCCATGTTTTTGATAAAAAAATTACATCGGTAGGTATAGAAAGTACGGCTCAAATTCATCCTTCTGCGATTGTTTCTGAAACAGCATATATTGGTCATTACGTCGTAATTGGCGAAAATTGTGTGGTCGGTGATAACACGATTATTCAGTCTCATACTCGACTGGATGATAATGTGGAAATTGGAAAAGATTGTTTTATTGATGCTCATGTCACTATTACTGGTGAATCTAAATTATTTGATCGTGTGCGAGTTCACGCAAGTACTGTAATTGGTAGTGAAGGCTTTGGCTTTGCACCATATCAAGGAAAGTGGCATCGCATTGCTCAATTGGGTTCAGTTATTATTGGTAATGATGTTCGCATTGGTTCAAATTGTAGTATTGATCGAGGTGCATTGGACAACACAATTTTGGAAGATGGGGTAATTATTGATAACCTTGTGCAAATCGCGCATAACGTTCATATTGGTTCAAATACAGCTATTGCTGCTAAATGTGGAATTGCTGGTAGTGTTAAAATTGGCAAAAACTGTATTCTAGCAGGGGCTTGCGGTGTATCAGGACACCTTTCTATTGCCGATAATGTGACTTTGACTGGAATGTCAATGGTCACAAAAAATATTTCTGAAGCTGGAACTTACTCTTCAGGAATTGGATTGTTTGAAAATAGTCATTGGAAAAAGACAATTGTACGTTTGCGACAATTAGCAGATGTGCCATTGACCCAAATCACTAAACGACTTGATCATATACAAGCTCAAATAGAGTCTCTTGAATCAACCTTTAATTTGCGTAAATAGAATATTATGACCGAGTCAACTACACCTAAATTTGCCATCCCTGAATTACCAATGCAGATTCAAACGATTCGTCAATATTTGCCGCATCGTTACCCATTCTTATTGGTTGATCGTGTGACTGAAGTTACTGACAATAGTATTGTTGGTTATAAAAATGTTTCTATCAATGAAGAGTTCCTACAGGGACATTTTCCAGAATATCCAATTATGCCTGGTGTTCTAATTGTTGAAGCATTAGCTCAGGTTTCAGGCGTTCTAGGATTTATTATGAACAATGAAACGCCAAAACCAGGTTCTTTATTCCTGTTTGCTGGTGCGGAAAGGGTTAGATTTAAAAAACAAGTAGTTGCTGGTGACCAACTTGTATTAAAATCTGAATTAGTAATGCAAAAACGCGGTATCTACAAATATAATTGTACGGCTACCGTTGACGGTATTGTAGCAACAACCGCTGAAATTATGATTTCACACCAAAAAACAGAGCAGGCATGAGCAATCACGACTTAATTCATTCTACGGCCATTATTGATTCATCTGCAGTGATTGCTCCAGATGTCCAGATAGGACCTTATTGCGTTATCGGTCCAAATGTGACGATTGGTGCGGGTACTAAGCTACATTCACATGTGGTAGTGGGTGGTTTTACCAAAATTGGTCAAAATAATGAGATTTTCCAGTTCGCAAGTGTTGGTGAAGTGTGCCAAGACTTGAAATATCAAGGTGAAGAAACTTGGTTGGAGATTGGTGATCATAATTTAATTCGTGAGCATTGCAGTTTACATAGAGGAACGGTGCAAGATAATGCTTTAACTAAAATAGGAAGTCATAACCTATTGATGGTTAACACACATATTGCACATGATTGTATTGTTGGTGACCATAATATTTTCGCCAATAATGTTGGTGTTGCCGGACACGTACACATAGGTGATCACATCATTATTGGTGGTAATTCTGGTATTCATCAATTCTGTAAAATCGATTCTTACAGTATGGTGGGTGGGGCATCACTAATCCTAAAGGACGTACCAGCTTACGTGATGGCTTCTGGTAACCCAGCCCATGCATTTGGTATTAATGCCGAAGGAATGCGCAGGAAGGGTTGGTCTAAAAATACAATTCAAGGTCTCCGAGAGGCTTATAAGTTAATTTTTAAATCAGGACTTACCTCTGTTCAAGCTGTTGAGCAGATTAAAAGTGATATTCTTCCAAACGTTCCAGAAGCTCAATTATTAATTGACTCTGTTGAACAGTCAGAACGTGGTATTGTTCGCTAAGAAAATATATTAAAAAAAGACACCGCATATTGCGGTGTCTTTTTTTTCTTAAAATTATTATTTATTAAAAAACTTGGCTTCTTCAGATTTTGGATACTGACTTAAGATTTTAGTTTTATATTGGTTTGCTGAAGCTGTATTTTTATCGACATCTTTAGCAATACTATAGAGTTGATAAAGAGCACGAGGAGCTTTACTAGAATTTGGATATCGAGTTGCTACGACATTATAGTTCTTTTTTGCCTCATTATAGTTTACCGGATCAGTTGCTAAATTAAATTCAGCTAACCAAAAATAAGCATTTCCCGTATAAACACTATTTGGGTGATTTTTGATAAAATTTTGCATTGGGGCGATAGCTTTTTTTGCGCCACCTTGCTTATAGGCGTCTAAAGCTACAGTGTAAGCTGCCTTTTCAAGTTCTACTGAGTTTGATTGATTTTGTGAAGGTGGTTGAGACGCTTCTGGTTGTGGTGGAGGTGTGGTGGAAGGGTTGCTTGTAGGGGTAGCGTTTACCACTTTGTTCTCTACTGTAGAGGCTTCTGTGTTTGCTGGAGCTGGAGTGTCACTGTTTGCCGGATTGTCTGATGGAGCACTTTCTGGATCAACCTTCTGATTAAGTAGTTCTAAGCGTTGATCTAGGTCAGTATAACGATTAGATAAATCTTTTTTCAATTGTTCGATATCGTTTGATTGTTCTTCTAATTGCCCACGTAAGGCACGTACATCATTCTCTAATTGTTGGTTTTTTTGCATTAATTCCCAGTTTAAATTACTAGGTACTGAAACATTATTAGATGAAATGTTAGTTGAGCTACCACCGCTTTGGCTTAAACCGCGAGACTCAATTGGAATGTTGGCATAGAGAGAGGTAGTGCTCATTAAGGCAATAAATAATAAAGAATGCTTCATCAATCGCATGAGTATAAGTCCATAATTTTATGTAAAAGCCAACTTGAGAAAGGAATATATAAACTATTCACTTAACTATCTAAGATTTTAATTGGTCAATGCAATTAAAACAGCTAACAATATAAATGCAAGAATAGTTTACAATCTTCAAGCATATTTTATCCAAAATAAGATACAAGAAAAAATATGCGAGAAAGATCTATAGAAATTTATGAATTTTTGCTGATGAATTAATCAATTGAAACAGAAACTTGCTTAAAACTGGGAAGAAGGCTTGCAACTCTTTTAAAAATCTCTATACTTTGTCTGGCAATGGTAGCCCCGCTGGTGGCTTCGCAATTGTACTCTGTGAACCCCGCCAGGACCGGAAGGTAGCAACGGTAGCAGATCTATGATGTGCCGAAGTTTTGCTAGTGGGGCTGCCACCATTGCTCTTAGTCCACTCTCCGTTGGACTGCTTTTATAATTACATCTAAATCAAATCCTCTATATTGTAAGAATCTAATCTGTTTTGCTTTAAGCTTTGGATCTTTTTCTACTTCTTCGCCAAATTTTTTCACTTTCAGTTGATACGCTTGTTCTATCCAATCAATATTGTGAATATCCTCTGCAATTAAATCATTTTCGATTTGTTTTGTTTTTAAAGCTTGCTTAATACGGTTTGGCCCTTTGCCTTTACGAATCTGGCTAGCAAGCATTTGTTCAGCAACACGTTGATCACTTTGATAATTCTTTTCAGATAATTCCTCAACAAGTTGTTTAACCTCTTCGGGATTTTGTGCATAACGAGTTAATTTGTCAGTAAGTTCTGCTTTGGAATAATCTCGACGAGTCAATAAAGCAAAAGCATAAGAGCGTAAACGTTGACCTGTAAGTAAAGCTCGTTGTTGAGATTGTTCTTCAGTTCTTTTGAACATAGTATTAGGATTCCCTTGTAAAAAAACGCCCCGAAGGGCGTTTTAAAGCTCATGAATAATTAAGATTCTAATAAAACATCAGCTTCTTCTTCATCTTCAACTTGAGCAGCATTAGTACCTGTTGTTAACAGTTGTTCGCGGATATTACGTTCAATCTCTCCAGCCATTTGAGGATTCTCTTCAAAGTGGCGAATAACATTGTTCTTACCTTGACCAATTTTATTACCTTGATATGAATACCAAGCACCTGCTTTTTGTACGATATCTTGCTGTACAGCTAAATCTACAAGTTCGCCTAACTGGTTTGTGCCTTTACCGTATAGGATTTGGAAAAGAGCTTCTCTGAAAGGAGGAGCCATTTTGTTTTTAACAACTTTAACTCGAGTTTCAGAGCCGACGATTTCATCGCCTTCTTTTACTTGACCAATACGGCGGATATCTAAACGTACAGAAGCATAAAACTTCAATGCGTTACCACCAGTCGTGGTCTCAGGGCTACCAAACATTACCCCAATCTTCATACGAATCTGGTTAATGAAAATAACCATACAGTTTGAGCGTTTGGCATTACCAGTAATTTTACGAAGTGCCTGACTCATTAGACGAGCTTGTAAGCCCATATGAGAGTCACCCATTTCGCCTTCAATTTCTGCTTTAGGGGTAAGTGCAGCAACTGAATCGACAACAATCATATCAATTGCGCCAGAGCGAACTAGCATATCTGCAATTTCGAGAGCTTGTTCACCGTTATCAGGCTGTGATACAAGCAGGTTGTCAATGTCCACACCAAGTTTACGTGCATATTGTGGATCTAATGCATGCTCTGCATCGATAAATGCACAAGTACCGCCAGCTTTTTGACATTGTGCAATCGCTTGTAGAGTCATTGTGGTTTTACCAGAAGATTCTGGACCATAAATCTCGACAATACGGCCTTTTGGTAAACCACCAATCCCCAATGCAATATCTAAAGTCAAAGAGCCTGTAGATACAGCTTCAACTGCTTGAACAGTGTTGTCACCGAGACGCATCACCGTATTTTTGCCAAATTGTTTCTCAATTTGACTTAGCGCGGCTTGTAATGCTTTGCTTTTATTCTCATCCATCTCAAAAACCTCAATACTCTATGTTCATCACGTTTAACCCAAGTGGATGCATTGAATCTCAACTTGTTTCACTGAGTTAATAGTGACAGATTTTTTCTATAGCTTCTATGTGTTGTATGTGTGTGTGCGACACAACTCGACGTTTTTATTTATCATCGTATGACCAATTTTGATCATTCTCCTGTTTAAACCGAATAATTTGTCGACGATCCTTTTTAACCGGTCTGTGATCAGGTCGAGCTAGATTATGCAATTTTCGTTGGGATGCAATCAACTCCCGTCTAGCAATACTCACTTCGGTTTCTTCATAAAGTTGCTGTGCGACCGGAGCTGGACCACGTGTGTTTGAAAGGGCTTTTATCACAACTGTTTTTTTATCAAAACCTTGCTGAATAATAAGTTCCATTCCCACTCGAATTTCTTTGGAAACTTTTACACGCTCATTATTGTGATGTACTTTACCTCCTTCGATCGCCGCTTTAGCAATTGAACGAGTTTTAAAAAAACGAGCAACCCATAGCCACTTGTCGACACGCATGGTCTCTACAGCATCGTTTTCACGCAATTTTGACATCATTATCCTTTCTATCAATTTGATTCAATATAGACAGCAAATCTGTAAGCTGATCTAGTGCTTTATAGTCTAAATCTTGATGCTGTCTTATATCTTTTAGACTTGAGGGCTGTGAGATAGTAAACAAGTGTTTAATACCAAATTTTTCTGCCGTTTTTAATACGGGAGCCGTATCGTCAATAAAAATCGTGTCATCTGGATTGAAGAAGTGTAATTGTTGGAGCTCTTGCCAAAAATTAATATCTTCTTTGGCATAACCAACTTGTTCACTTGATATGATTACATCAAAGAAATGTTCAATTGCAATATTGTCGAGCTTTAAACGTAAGCTAGCGCGGTCAGCATTAGTCACCAGCCAACACGTGTATCCTTGTTCTTTAAGTTGTTGCAGAAGCTCAGTACAGCCAGAACGAGCTTGGATTTTAGATTGAAATTCTTGTTGTAATTTAAGTACATCAACTCCTACAGTTTTAGTCCAATAGGTTGATGAATACCAAACAAGAGTGTGCCTATGTGTTTGATAAAATTGATATAGCTTTTTTTGGCTCTCGGCAAGGGGGAGTTGATGTCTTTTCGCATGTCGTTCAGGAAGACATTCATTCCAAATGAAATCATCAAAAGCGAGATCTAAGAGGGTACCATCCATATCAAACATTACAATTTTAGACATGCGTCAAAAAACTCCAAAGGCATTCAAAGCACAATTTTTCAAATGAATTTGTCATATAACCCTTAAAAAATAATAATTTGGGAATGATTTTTAGCTTTCAAAGAAATTCAAAGCTCAACAAAGCAATTCATGCAACAAACAAAAATTTGTACAAGAGTTTGTACAAAATATTATAGCTGGCATGGACGGTAAGTTGCTTAAGATATTTTGTAAGTTGGACTTTATCTGAAGAGAAAATGGCTTTAAGTGATACCTGGTTAAAATCTAATAACGGAAAGGTTAGAGATGCTACGCAAGTTGTAAATGACAGAGAAGGTTTATCAGTTCGCATATCCCCAAAAGGGAAAATTGTGTTTCAAATGCGGTATAGATTTAATAATGCTTCAAAACGAATGGATATTGGAACTTATCCAATGATGAGTTTGAAAGAAGCACGAGCTGAAGTAGCTGAGAATAAAAAGGAATTGGATAAAGGTAGAGATCCTTTACAACTTAAATTAAAAAAAGAGACAGCTTATTTAGCACAACCTACAGTTCGTGAAATTTGCATTGAGTTCTTTGATACAGCTGCTTCGCATAAAGCAGCATGTAAAGATGATAAAAGAGCATTTGAAATACACGTATTTCCAAGATTAGGTAAACGTATTTGTGATGAAGTTACTTTACAAGAATGGTCAAAACTTTTGCTATCTATTGTTAGTTATGCAAAAACAGTCGCTGTAAAGGTTCTTGGAAATTTGAAGTTAATTATGCGCTGGGGATGTATTCACGGAAAATTACAAGAGCAAACTTTATTACATATCAGAGCAATTGACCTAAACGTAAGAAAGAATTCACGAACTAGATATTTAACAGAACAAGAGATTTTTTGGGTTATCCATGCAACTTTTCTGTCAACTGGAATGTCACCAAAAAATAAATTTATGGTTCTTTTTTTATTAATATTTGGTTGTCGTGTAGGGGAGTTGAGAACTGCTAAAAAGAGTAATTTTGACTTTCAGAATCATACATGGACAATTCCCCCTGAGCAGCATAAAACAGGAGCAAGGTCAAAGAAAGCTATTGTTAGGCCACTAATTCCTCAGGTAGAAATTCTACTTAGACAGGTATTTGAACTTTCACCACCGGATTGTGAATGGGCCTTTCCAATTATTAAGGCACAAAAATATAAACCTACTCAGAAAGGTTTTCAAACAACGCTTCCTATTTATATTAATGAAAATGTCAAAAAATATTTTGATGTTGATATGAACCATTGGACTACTCATGATTTGAGAAGGACAATGCGTACACATATTTCTGAATTTGCTCCACCGCATATTTGTGAAATTATGCTTGGGCATGCTTTACCGCAAATTTGGGGTACGTATGATTTAAACCAGTACTTGGAACCTCAGGCGCAAGCTTATGCAAAATGGTTTGATAAGCTCTGCGCCATAATCAATAATTATGAAAGGTTTGATATTAAAGGCTCAATTTCAAGTGCTTCTAAATATCCATTTCTAATTTCCCAAGAAGCAACCGCTTTAACACCGTATAAATTGGTTGCTCTTCCGTGACCTTTAAAAATGGGTTCAGGAAAGGGGTCGGAACCTCTTTCCCGCATATTTTTTAGAGTGCCTTTCGATATTTTGTACCTTTGTAAAATCTCTGGTGTTGAGATGTAAATTGCCATTAAATTTAGACCTCCTTGCTTTTCACTTTCATTTAGGCGACTAACTGATATCTAAGTTGATTCATTTTTGCCATTCCGCGCATACGCAGTTGATCGACAAATTGTTTATCTCTATTCATCCAAGCTCGACAAAAAGAAGAAAACTGTTTTTGGCAAACTTCATTCATTTCAAATCCTTTACTAGTTTCTTTTATAGAAATCTTGGCAACGTCCTTGCCTCCTTTTAAGACAATGAAACCTTTCTTATAAGAAGCATAGAAACCATTTTCAGACATCCAAACAGTGAATGGATAAGACATAGAGTCAGGGATATACTTCATCATGTCAGAATCTCCAAATAGCATCTTTAAGCTTTGCCTTATGTAACAAGTGTTCAGTTTCATAGAGAGATACATTTGCAAACACCTGAGTTCGGTTACCGATCACAGTAAATGTTCGTGTTTTGCTGTTATAAATCTGAATCATTGCTTTTGCATCCACCCAGCATCTTTGCGTTTAGACTGACAGGCGTTATAAACGGTCTGTTGAATAGGGGTGTTTTTATACAGCTTATAAATTTTATTTAATTGTTCAAAACTCTGAGCTGTTTGTACTGAAACAAGAATGCTTTCAAGTTCATCACGAGAATACGTTTTTAAATTCTCTTGATTTGAATCCCTAGGAGGCATTGTTTGCGAATTAGTATTCTGTTCTTCAGATCGAGTACTAGCTTCCGCATAATTTTTATCTCGGAGAGTTTGAAGATATTGGTGAAACTCTCTGGCCCTTTGTTGGTGACCAGGTGTATTCCAAAGTTTTGAATGAATATCCCCAGTAAGACCAATTTGGCTCATACACTTTACTAATGCATCAGTGACTGACTTTTTTGGGGCTTCTTCATCATATTTCATCTTAATTGGTGTGTTTGCATTGCCAGCTGTTCTATAGACTGCTTTTGTTGAACCCATATGTTCAACTAAGCATTTTTTGCCATCTCTCATATACCAAAATTGAACCATTGCCCAATGCAATTTAGTTTCTAGATCAAGTGCCTCAAACCCCTGATTTTTAATTGAAAAACCCCAGCCATCGCCACAAGGTCCAAATACCTCTGTACAACGAAAAGTTAACCAATAAGGATGTGTTGATGTACCTTTATATTCCTTGCCTTCGATAGTTGTTGTTTGACTTGGATCAGTTAAGAAAAGTTGATCCCAAAGTTCACGATTTTTTAAATCCAACATAGGAAGCTCCTTAATGATTAGGCCAGCACAAACCGCAGTTGTGACATTTCCATTGACTACCTGAGCCAGAATGACTAACACCCAAAGTACATTTTTCATTAGTACATCGAGAACAAGTCCCATAAATCACACGAAAAGATTTCATAACAAACATCTGTTTCACCTTCTATTAACGTGAACCTAGAAATCCACGACGGATTTTGTAGGCCTTGCGATCAGGAGAAGGGATGTGTGTTTTGCTATAAATTTCATCCAATTCACGTTTTCTTTGTTTTTTAATTTCCTCTTCTAAATTACGGAGGATCCATGCTTTAGTATTGAGCGTATATTGAGAAACAGGGGTTAATTCACCTGAATCATCAATGGTATATACACTTGTTAAAGTGTGAGGTGCAGCATAAGTTGTGAAGCCCAATCGAACTTTATATAAATTACGTTCATCATCTTTCCCCTTAAACTCGCGGAAAGATTTATTGTTTGTCTGCCCAGTAGGGCTATTGTTATAACGTCTAGAACCCCGAAGAAAGTTAGTGTTCATTGAGCGCCACCTTGTTTAACTACAAGTACTTCAAATTCAATTGATTCACCAGAATTAAACTGCTGCTGCCAATGTTGAGCTTTCTTTTCACGAATTTGAGCTTCACTATCACATGCATATAAAAAGCCAATAATGATTGTGCTAAAAGCCAAGAAGAATAAGACGTAAGGCCATTTACTATCTTTTTTAAACTTTTGCTCCTCCGGCGTAGGGTGCTGGTAGAGTTTTGAAGTAGCAGGCATATTTGTTTTGTTTGCGCTAAGTTCTGGTACAAAACAAATAGGGGTAGTTGGAGACGATTGACTGCTTATATATTTTTGATTCATAATAATTCGCCTTGATACGTTAAGTATTGGTAGAAGAAGCCTCGAAGCCGTCCAAAGTCATCGAGGCTTTTTCATGTTTTGGTGAAATTATTATTCATCAATGAATAGATTAATTCAACAACAAATTATTCACTAATGAATTAATTGTACATAAATTAATCAATATAATTTATTAGGGGCGAAAAAAAACCCAGTATTAAACTGGGTATTTCCTATTTATTTACATGTGTTTACAAGGGTTAACATTCAAATGAATAGAATCCAATCATTTTTAGTTTTTGATCAAATTATTTTTCGTCAAAATCATTAATCTTGCTAACTCATCATTAAAACTATTTAAAGCTTCTTTTATCTTTAATGCTGCTAATTCATGGTTTTCAAAATTATCTAAGATGAAAGACTCTTCAACTAATGGATGATGTTCATTAGAAATATTTTTAATATTTAAAAGAATATTAGCAGCTAATTCAGGTTGAGTTTTTATAACTTCTTCTGCGAAAGTTGTTAAAATACTATTAATTCCTTGAAATTCAGTTACTTTAAACATCTTATTTTTCCTTAAAACTCTCTATGCATTCCAACGACTTTACCAACCAACTTACATTCTTCTGTTAGTTTGATAATTTGTTCAGGCCATTTAGTATTTAGAGGCTCTAAATATTTTTCTTCACCTTCTTCAATTATTAATCTCTTAAATGTAGCTTGTGTATCGCCAGCGCATGAAACGATAACTAAATCATTTGTTTTTAAATCAAATACTGGAAAATCAGGATTTACATAAATTCGATCACCTGGTTCAAACTTCGGTAACATCGAGGTACCAGTAACTATAAGTCCATAAGCATTCTTTCCTGCCTTTTTCATTGGTGGAAGCCATTCAAGAATCTCAGTATCTTTTAATACTGTTAGAACGTCTGTAAATGAACCCGCTGCAACCCATGAAATTACAGGGACTTGATCCCCATCTAATTTTAATTTATTTGATAAATTTACATTGTTATCAAGTAACCCATCTTTTTCATTACTTTTTTGATTTTCAATAACTTCTAAATCGCTATTGATAAGTGTATTTGCATCATAACCAGCCCATGAAGCAAGTTTCTCCACTGTGGAAATTTTAGGTTCTTTATATTGCCCGTTCTCCCAACGAAAAAGTGTGGGTTGGGGTACTCCAGACTTTTTACTAAGCCCTGTGGTAGTGGTGCTGTACTTCTTTAACAGGTACTTAACATTTTTTTGAAGGTGCATTTTTCCAACTCCAAGATGGATAACTAATTTTATTCAAAAATGAATATTTTTTGTGAAACAATTCATTGGTGTATTGACAACTATTCATTAGTGAATAAAAATATGCCTTAACACGGAGGCATTAATATGTGCATGAATATTCAAGATAAGGTTATTTACCTTTCAAATAGCCGAGGTTTGTCTCAACAACAAATCTCCGAACGAACTGGTATTTCTCAAAGCTCTGTTTCAAAAATCTGTAGAGGTGAACAAAAGGAAGTTGCTTATAACAAAGGTGCAGCTTTAGACACTTTAATAGCAAATGAGCGGATGAAAGAAGCCGTGGAAGCAAAGTCCAAAAATCTAAAAGTATCTGCTTGATTACTACTGTTTGTAGGATAAGAGGCTTAACTATGGCTGAAAAACTTTTAGCAAATGCTTCAGCAAAATTAACTTTAGACGAAAAAGCAAAGATGAATTGGATTGCCAAGTTAGAGGGCAAGAATTCTCTATCAAATCTCATCCGCTCTATGTGTAAGAAAAAGATTTCAGAAGTAGAAGGTGAGATAGCAGATACAAGCTCTCTCGAAGTAATTAAAAACATTTGCACAAGAAAAATCTCAGAAGCAGAAACTGAATACGAGTTTCTCAGAAATGTATTTATTGGGTCAAAAGAAAGCGGGTATACCGAAGATACCTTTGAATTAGTGCCTCTAAGGGCAGAAAAATCACGGCATTCAAATGCAAGTGATAAATCAGTCCAGCTTGATTTACTTAGCTGGAAATAAAAAACCACCCCCTGCGCCAACAGGAAGTGGTTATGGCTTGTTCCCTCACCTTGGAGTAAAGGAAACGTGTGTAATTTAACAAATCATCCCTGCCTAGGCAAATGTACTGATTTTAATGAAGAACAGTGCTCCACTTGCCTAATTAAACAAGATGCCCCGCATCAAAACGTAGAACCTCAAACCGAAAAGGTTTGGCCGTTAGGAACAAATCATACTGATTCTGAGGGAGCACCATGGAAGCGTGATGATCAGAACAACTGGTGGTTTTGGCAAGAAAACTTTGGTTGGACTAGATATGTAGGTCCGGTGAACAAAGCTTTCTTAGATTCGCGTTTTGAAGTGGTGACAAGTCAATGATTTATGAAATCAGTAAACACAAAGAAAAATTCAGTTTTGAAGCACCAAATTTGAAAATTGCTGCTTTAGTTGTTTGTTCACTATGCCATGGACAATATCCAGCAAGATCAGTAGATGGCGAGCTGTTCGTACCACAATTTATTTTTGGTGGTCATGATGAATGGTTCATTTCTAATTTCGGTACAAATTTTGTCGAAACCCTTAATGAGGTGCTTTCACATGAAAAAGAGAATTTTCATCAAAGTTTAAACACTGTCTTAATGGGAAATGCAGAAAACAGAAAGGCATACCAAGAAACTAAAGAATTCACTATTAATACACCTAAATCTGTATATGAACATTCGAAAGAACGACTTGACTCTAAATATAATAACTTTTGCCAACGTGCTTGGAATTTTGCTGAACAAGTGAGCTTGTTTAAACCAGCTCGCAAAGGTGATGCTTTATGAAATATGGTTCAGTTTGTTCTGGTATCGAAGCAGCTACTGTGGCTTGGCATAGTTTAAGTTTTGAACCTACTTGGTTTTCTGAAATTGAGGAAGTACCTAGTCTCATATTAAAACATCATTATCCATCAGTTCCCAACCTTGGTGATATGACATTAATCCGAGATAAAGTTAAAACTGGGGAAGTGGAAGCACCTGAAATTCTTGTAGGTGGTACACCATGCCAAGCTTTTTCGATGGCTGGCTTAAGGAATTCTTTAGATGATGAACGTGGACAGTTAAGCCTAGAGTTTGTGAGATTAGCAGATGAAATTGATTCAGCAAGATTTATTCAAAAACAGCAGCCTTGCATCATTGTCTGGGAAAACGTCCCAGGTGTCCTCAACACCAAAGATAATGCTTTCGGATGTTTTTTGGGAGAGTTGTCAGGTGCGGGGTGTGAGTTGCAGCCGTCAGGGCGAAAGTGGCCAAACGCTGGTTGTGTGCTTGGACCATCTAGACAAGTCTATTGGAGAGTCCTTGATGCTCAACATTTCGGACTTGCCCAACGACGTAAACGTGTGTTTGTTGTCGCAAGTGCTCGAGCAGAATGTATCGGAGAAATACTTTTTGAGCGAAAAAGCATGCCGAGGAATCTTAAGAAGGGCGATAGCACGAGGAAAAGTTCTACCAGAAATTGTCGAGTTTACACTCAAAGAGCAAGCGAAACTCTTAGCGGAAAAACCTTCACTCCTCCAATTTTAGCTTCTCATGGTCAAAAGAAATGGTTGGGCAATCAAGAGGCATTTTGTGGTGATTATTATATTAAACATGCTGTCGGCATAGGTGGTATTACTGCGAATGCTGCAATTTCAAATGAAGTATTTCCAACTTTATTAGCACGTCATGGAGATGTTTACGTCATCCTTAGTTATGGTTTAAATGGAAATACTATCGGACATTTGGGTAACTCCGGTTCCAGAGGAACTGGTATTAACACTGAACTTTCCTATACGTTAGTTTCAACGAAAAAGAATGCTGTAGTTTATTGCGGGACTAAAAATGATGCTTTATTTGATATAGCAAAAGAAATTGCACCCACAGTTAGATGTGGCGGAAAATA
The DNA here is from genome assembly GCF_900520355.1 of Acinetobacter calcoaceticus. Lineage (NCBI taxonomy): Bacteria > Pseudomonadati > Pseudomonadota > Gammaproteobacteria > Moraxellales > Moraxellaceae > Acinetobacter > Acinetobacter calcoaceticus. The sequence goes on from NZ_LS999521.1 coordinate 1,598,521, forward strand.
TGGGGGGGCAATTCATCAGCCAATTTTTAAATATATCCCTCCGAATATCTATTATCTAGCACGTTACTTAACTGAAGTTGAATGCGAACGTCTTCAAGGCTTTCCAGATAACTACACCAATGTAAAAGGTGTAGCTTCTGGTAAGCGATACAAAGCTTTAGGTAATTCAATGGCCGTTTCAGTAATGAAGTGGATTGGAAGTCGTATTCAAAAAAATTACAACCAAACAAAAAATACGGAATATTCAAATGGCTAGAGCAAGAAACATTAAGCCCTCATTCTTTATGAATGAAGACATTATCGAATTACCTTACGAAGCACGTTTACTATTTATTGGGCTTTGGATATTAGCGGATCGAGAAGGGCGTTTAGAAAATCGACCTAAAAAGATCAAAATGTCTTTATTTCCAGCAGACGATATAAACGTTGCAGAACAGTTAGAGAACATTTCTAAATATGGTTTTATCGAGTTTTATAACGTTGATGGTACAGATGTAATTCAGATCGTTAACTTTGTTAAACATCAAAATCCCCACGGTCTAGAAAAGGACAGTGAGCTACCTGACAGTAAAGGTATTTATACTGTTCATAACCGTAATCCGAAAAACAAGACCACTATTGGGAAGCCGGTTCATGTAAATAAAGTTGATCGTGAGCATTTTTACAATAAAACAGGTCCATTTGCATCTAATAACGCTGTTGTGGCAAGTGAAAACAGTTTTCAGAGTAACGAATCGGATCAAGTTAACAGTAATGGAAATTCACAAGAACAGTTAGATAACAGTTCTGAAACTGTTCTTATCTCAGATCAAAACGCCCTGATTCCTGAATCCTTTAATCTGAATCCTGATTCACTGAATCCTGAATCCTTTAATTTGAATCCAGAAGATAACAACTCCGCCGTTGGCGAAGTTGAAGCGCCTACTCAAGCAAAATTTAATTTTAAGTCTGCTTTGAAAAAACATGGTGTACCTGACAAGGATGCTACTGAGTTCGTGCAAATCCGAAAGGCGAAGAAAGCTCAAAACACTGAAAACGCTTTTGAAGCTCTGCTAAACGAGACTGAAAAAGCTGAAATCACTTTGCCCCAAGCGATTGAATACTGTCTGAAAAGACAAAATCCTTGGGGGGCCTTCAAAGCGTCTTGGTTCAAGAGGGACCAATCTGAAATCACTACTGGACAACAGCAGAATCATCAATCATTGCCCAAAAATGTGAATGATCAATGGGGAGCGCCAAAAACATATGAGCCAGTAGTGGGGTACAAGAGATTGGAAGGTGAATTGATATGAATGCGATGCCCCAAAAACTGAAATACAAAACTTTTGAAACTAGTCAAATGTGTCGTATTCACAAAGAGCTAATGATCAATGTATTTGGTCGTATTGTTTGCCAATCATGTGTTAGTGGGCAAATGGAAGAGTTCAATGAAAAATATGAGTCGGAAAAGAATACTCGAATTTTAGATTTGAAGATGGCCCGTGCTGGTATCCCTAAGCGGCATGTTTCAAGTGGCTTTCAAAATTATATTGTGGATCATAAAGGCCAAGATTTTGCTAGATCTACTTGTGAAAAATTCGTCAAAGACTTCAAAGAAGGCAAATTTAGAAATTTACTACTTGTTGGTCGTACCGGCACGGGTAAAACACATCTCGGATCCTCAATTCTAAAAAATATCATCATCAAAGATTGGGAGGCTGTTTATTTAACATCTGCAGAATTGGCAGAGGATATCGCAGGTGCTTATCGCCGTAATGGTGATAGTGAGGATGAGGCATTAAAACGCTATGTCAAAAAAGATCTCTTGATTATTGATGAATATGGCCTACATGACCGTGCAGAAAAACGGCCTCAACTCCTTGAGTGCGTCCATAAAATTCTACTTACTCGTTATGACGAGATGAAGCCTACAGTTGTGATCTCAAATCTTAGCTTAAATGAGGTACATGATGACCTTGGGGACCGTCTATGGTCCAGATTTCAGCATGATGGTTTAGATATTGTGGAATGTGATTGGGATGATGCTCGCACACGTGGAGGTAAAACTGAATGAACGCATTTGTTGATATGAAAAAAACAGAATACTCATTAGTTGCATACTCAAACGTAGCAGCTAAATCAAAAGAGCGTGAAGAACTGGAAAGAGCAGTTACCAAGTGGTTAAAAACACCTAGTAATAAAATTAAACCAGTTAAACCTAAACAGTCTGAATCTATGGCTCATGGAAATCCAAGGGCTTATAAACGCATGGGTTGTCGCTGTGAAATTTGTGTTACTTGGGCCATTTCATCAGGTTTTGTAAAGACTAAACCGAAGTCAGAAATAAAGCGTAGTCCAGATGAGCGCCAATTGCGTATACAGGCACAAAAAGAGGGTTTAGATAGGTTTGCTCGGGTATTTAAAGAAGACTGGCAATTACTAGCATTTGAGATCGGTTATGCAGTTACAGCTTTTCAGCTTGAACGGGTTTATCAAGGTAAATCTGAAATTGATCAATATTTCACATGGAAGTATGTGAAGAAAATTGCTGATCAATTAGTTGCTGAAAAGTTAAAAGTTAATGGGGGAATGTGAATATGAAATCTAATTCAACCAGCAGAAAACGCTCAAAAAAATATAATCCAAACAAGCTAACACCAGCGCAAATTCAAGCTAATCAAAGAAAGGCTGAATTGCGTAGAGAAGCTGCTCAAGAATATGTATACATTATATTGTGAGAACTAGTTATCGCTTTAGTTTTTGTAAGTTTATAGTCCGCAACTTCCCCAAGGTGCGGACTTTTTTTAATATTAAATTATAGTTAATCTAGCTAAATTATATTTTTTTAATACCTCATAGTTAGTTAAATCTTTTAATTGCAAAAATCCAGCACCATGTCTCCATTGGGGAAGATAAACCTCTCCCCAACCACCAGCGTCTTTACTTTCATAGATAGTTTCAATAAAGCTTAAATCTTCAAATTTAAATAGTTTAACAAGCTCATCATATTTAGATTTTTTTTCAGCCTTAGAAAAAACTGTTAATGGGCGGGGTCTCCAGCCTTTGTTAAGTGCTAAATGAGGCCACCACATTATATGACTTTTATTTTCAAGAAGAGTGATTGCAGCTGATTTAAGATATAAAATTATATCAATATCAACTAAATCATTAAAATTGACAATATCATTATCAATATTTAATTTTAGAAATTCACTAATTGGTTCAATTTTATCTGGGTAAATTCTTTTAAGATAATTAAGACTTTCTGAAGGTGCGAAAATCTCAAAACTTGTAGAACGTTCCCTAGAGTGAACTTTTAAATGTTTTGGAGAGTAGATATAAATTTCTTCAAGTAAATCTTCTATAGCTGAAAGTTCATCATTTTTTAGATAGACTGCTAATGAGGAAGTAAATATTTGATAAATAATTGATTCAAAAAGTGAAATATTTGCTATGGAGTATGATTCATTAGGTTCAACTTCTAAAAACTTTAAAGATAATTCTAGAAATTTTTTAAAATGTTTAAAATGTTTTTGATCAGGGGCGTGGATACATAAAGAATTTAACAGGTGTTTATATTCTCTTATATGTGGTTGAACTAAATTAAAGTTTTTTAGAATTGCTTTTGAAGCAAGTGCTTCATCATTTTCAGTAATAATTAATTTATCTAACTCACCTAAAAGCTTATAAAGATAAGTATTAATTAAACCGCTAATGTTCGATTTGCCTTTTTCGATTGCATCTAAAGCAAAACGGTATTCCGTATTAGTTCTTAAGGAAGTATCGTTGGCATCTTCAGTTATGTAACTAGGTCTTTGACCTGATCTCTTCGGACGCTCATATTCAAATCTTCCATATATCCAACGGACAAGTTGTTCAAATTGATTTGGAAAGTTATCTGAGTCAGATAGGTCTATATATATTCTACTTGAGTAAAATACTGGTGGTTTTGCCCCAGGTTCAGCAATAACTGCAACAATATCTTTGGTTTCTTTTCTAGAGTAAAGTTCTTGAGATAGAATGGTTGATTCTGTTCCAACACCACCTGATCGATTATTTGCTCTTTCTGTATATTTTTGATCAATAACCATAATAATTTTAGTAATACTTGGATCTAAAACCATGCCCTCCATGAATGCTATTGAATCTTGTCCAGGTCTTAAATCCCATTTATCAAAAATTACATGTATATCTGCATCGTGAAGAGAATGAGCTAATTCATCTACCCATTTTTCATGTTCTGGTGTGGTCCAGCTATATGAAATAAATACTTTTGGTTTTTGATCATGTATTTCAGTCATTTTAAGTTATCTTGAAAATTAAAAGTTGAGATTAAATGTGAATAATTCACTATAAAATAAAATAAAATTTAATCAATTTATATATAAGAACTAAATTTAAAATTCATTTTTTATGATTGGAACTGTATCGAACGACACAATAACTTTTAATAAATAATCATTTAGATAAAATTTAAATGAGTTTTTCCGAATGTCATCACGTTCAAAACGCCGTCAGTGGAGTGAATTTTTCTCAAATAATAAAAGACAAGAACTCTTTAAGGATTTCAATGTTTCAACTGGTCCAGACAAACGGAAAAAGAAAAAAGCTAGCTCATCTAAACAGGTGTTTTTCCCTTGCCATGTAGAAAAAGAAAATGACGGTGAAAATAGTATATATAGTGGAAGCACAGGCGGTGTTATCATTTCTGGTAAGCAATACATCACCATCAAATTGCCTTATGGATTAAGCGCTAACGAGATTTGGCGGGCTACAATTGATCAGAATGGCAAACAAAGAAATAGTCTTTCAGTAGGTGCTAAGAAGTATAAAGACAAGGTTCATAAGCAATATGGACCTATGTTTCGGGCACTTAAACTAAAAGCTATCGATCAACTTTGTGAGATTCGATTAATTGTTCAACCACCAATTAAAACACGGTCATATAGCGCTAAAACTTATCCACGGTTTGATATTGATAACTATCCAAAATTATTAATTGATAGTGTCAAAGGTGAAGGAATGCTTTTCAAAGACGACAATATTTTCATAAGTGAACAAATTCAGCTGGCAGAACCATGTGAAGAGGGTTGTGTTTGGCTTTCTTGTGTTTTAACTGATGAAACTGATTGGTTGTCAAAAACTGTAGATTTTGAATGGCTGGCTGGGAGAAGTATTTAAATGGCGAAAAAGAGCGATTTGCAACGTCGAGTACTCATTGGTAGAAAACTTGCAATGGCACGTGATATGTCTCAACTACGTCAAGAAGACGTAGCCATGGATATATTCGGTACACCACATAAGAATCGAATGAGTGAAATTGAAAATGGTAAGTTAATGCCCGATGCGGAATTACTATCTTTGCTCTGTCAAAAATATGGTGTCTCTTCTGACTGGGTATTAGGTTTTACTATTGAGCCAGAATTAGATAAAACTACTTCGGTAGCGGGAATTCTGTTTAATAGTCTTGGCGATATGATGAGTGAATATACTCAAGCAATGGCCTTTCAATTAAGTATGGCTGCAGCCCAGCATATTTCTTCATTTCCTAAAGCTTTAACAGTTGAGTTACTGGAAGCATCAAAAGGGCTTATTCAAGCTTGTTTATCACTCGACAAAACATCTCAAGAAAAAGTTTTACCGGAACTTCAAGCATTAATGCAAATTGTTCGAGAATGCGAACAAAATCGTGCTAAACAAATTCGTAACTTAGAAATGGCAATTGATGACGTTTTCCAGCGTGATGAAAACGATTTACAGGAAAAGGCATTGATTGACCTTATTCAAAATAGAAAGCGTTTTAGTAAAGCTTCATTGCAGCAACAATCTATAGCTGAAGTAAAACAAATAGGTCTATTTGCTGAGTAAGGGATAGACTGTAATGGCTCGCAAGATTGAATACTCTGAAGCAATTTGGAACAGACTAAAAGAGGTCTATGAAACTTCGCCTAAAGTCACTTGGCAAGGTTTGGTTGATCAAGTAGGCGAAGAACTCAATTGTGAGATGCCTTCGCCGTCTGTCGTTCGTCGTAAAGCGCTCGCTGAGAAATGGAAAAAGAAAGCTAAATCTCTAGTCAAGAAGACTGCACGAGAACTTAATAAAGAAATAAAAAAATTGACTAATAAAAACAATGGTCAAAATGAGACTCAAGATTCTGAAAATAAAGACAAAATTAATAGTCAAAATTCTGTCAAAAAAACGTCAAATATTGCTGAATTTAATAGTCAAAACTCAAAAAATAATGGTCAGCACAACGGCGGTCATTCATCTGTCAATGAAAACTATCTAAAGTCTGCAATTGTTGTAAAAAATAACCGTGTGAGAGCTCATAAATTAGGTGAGTTAATTACCGATACAATCGATAGCGTTATTCATATACGAGACGAAGTACTTAATCTTAATAATCCTACAGAAGACGAGTTAGCACTGGTCAAATTCAAGATGGGCTTAATTAGTCAGGTTGTAGATTTAAACGTTAAGCAAAGTATTAGTATTTCCAACATAGCAAGGACAGAAGCCTTATTTTGGGGATTAGATGTAGATGATCTGAAAGACCAGTCAGAAGTCCAAGCACGGCGTAGTTCTGTTATATCTGGTGCTGAAGAGCGTATGGCAATTGCTAAAGCTAATATGAAGAAGAAAAAGGAAGAGGCATTTGCGCGCAAACTTGCATTAATTGAAGCTGGTGAGGTAGATCCAGAAGATGAAATTAACGAATAATAAGTAGAATTTTAGACTTTTTTCAAAATTATTAGCAGGTGCTTACTATAATGTAGAGAACACTTACAATTTAGGAGAATGTTCACTATGTCATCAAGTATTACCGCTGCTGAAGCAGCAAAAATTGCTGAGCAAAATAAACCTACGGTAATTTCTATTACTAATGAAGTAGACGAAAGAATTAAGAGTGCTATGACGCACGGGGTTAGATTTACTTCTATCTCTTATAGTAAATCATCAGTGAATATTTCAACTTTAGAAGAGGTTAAGAAAGGCTACTTGAAGCAAGGTTTTGAAGTACAAATCTTCACTGAAAGTCCAAATGATGTTTCTTTTATTGTACGATTTTAAAGATTAGGAACCACATTTATTATGACCTAAGGTTAACTGTAAAAATGCCCTATATCAGTATGGGGTATTTTTTTTATGGCTAAGCAAGAAAGCGGTATCGAGTACGATGATTTGGGTTTCATCATTGGAATGAAGCGAGTTGAAAAAAAAGTAAGCACGATTGATTCAAATATTGAAAAGATTATCGAAATACTTACTCAAAGCTTTGAAGAGCAAAAAGCAGAGTTTGCAAAGCCTCAGCCTAAACTGACTGAATTTCAAAAGATGCTTAATGCAGTCAATAATAGACCTGCTGTTGATTTCGAAGATTTATTAAAAGGAAAAGCCAATCCAATAACTAAGTCTTTAGTTGTTGCTGACAACTTCGTTAAAGATTTTGCTGATGTATTGGAACAATCAGTTAGTGAGCTTAATACAGCAAATAAAGAACGTATAAATCAGCCTAAAGCACGTAAGCAAGCAATAGAAATAAATAGCCATGAAGATTTGGGGAAGATTGTTAGCCCATCTACACCAGAACGTGACGAAAAGGGCCGTTTTGTATCTAACAATAATGATGCCCAAAACCAATCATCAATTAGAAAGGTTGCCCAAACGATAACAACGGCGATTAAAGGTGTAATGCCGAACTCACCACAAGGTGTAGATCCTACAGTTGATGCAATCAATGAGGTTGGTCATTTACTTTCACCTGTACGCCGTGCAGCTGGTTTAGCCTTACGGCCATTAACTGGATTGATGCGTAGTAAAAAACGTAATGAACCATTGCCAAGGGAACAAGAGAACCATAATCGCAAACAAATAAAACTCTTGCAGCGGATAGCCGATAATTTAGCGTCTAGAGGCGGTTTGCTTGGTTCCTTAGGGAAATTACTTACTACCGTATTATCTGCTGGCGGTGGGCTTCTGGGTGGTGCTCTGGGCAAAGGAAAGAAAGGTATAGGGAAATTAGGAAAGGGCTTGGGTAAAGTTCTCAAGTTTGGCCGTGGTTTACCCGTGATGGGTGCTTTAGCTGCTGGTGCATCACTTCTTGATTGGAAAGATCAAAGCACTAAAGAAAAAGGCGGTACTGTTGGTAGTCTTGCTGGGGGGGCTATTGGCGGTGCAGTAGGTTCTATATTTGGTCCGGTTGGCACTGTAATCGGCGGTATGGCTGGTTCATGGATTGGAAATAAACTTGGTACCGTTGTTGCGCCGTATTTTAAAGAATGGACTGATTCACTCATTGCCGCTGATGTACCAGGTCTTATATCTACAGCTTGGAAGGGATTTGTCAGTTTTGCATCTAATGCTCTCGAACAAGCAAAAGGTACTGCTTCAAAAGTTGTTGACGGTGTAAAAGATACTGCAGGTGATACTTTAGATTTCATCAAGGATAAATTTAACCGGCTTAATCCATTTCATGACGGCGTTCCAACTTGGGGAGTAGGCCAAGGTGTCTATAAGCCGGGTTTTGGGGCAAATGCACATGTTCCAGCATATGGCTCAACTGTTTCCCCTATTGGTGAAAAGACAAAGGAAAAACAACTTGCTGTCTATAATGCTATGAAAAAAGCAGGATTCAATGATAACTGGGCTGCAGGTTTAACTGCTTCTGTCGGTAGGGAAAATGACTATCAAGATAAATATCTCTTTGGTAAACATCAAGATAAAGCTGGTGGTACGAATATGGGTATGATTTCTTGGCAAGGAGCTCGTAAAGATAAACTTACTGCATATATGAAAGAACGGGGATTGTTAGATAGCAGCGGGAATATTGTGAAGAGCCAAGCATCATTAGATGCTCAAGGTGCTTTTATGAAGCAAGAAATTAATACTAATCCTGAATATGCATCAGTTAAAGCTTATATGGAACAAAATCCCAATGCTTCAAGAGAAGATGTTGCAAGAGTTTTAGGGACTAAATATGTGAAATGGGCTTATGGTCAAACAAAGCTTCGCAATGGGAAATCATTTGACTACAGACCACATTTAGACAAGGAATATAAATATAGGGCTAATATTGATAATTCAATTCAGGAAAAGAAACCCAATTTACCTAAAGAAAATAAAACAGCAGTTACCCAAAATTCATCAACTAATATTGTAGATAACACTAGAGCAAAGGTAGCCAGTATTGTAAGCAGTAAGAAAGCTATTGTTCCTCAGGCAACTAAACGTTCAAGTCCTCAGCTAGATAATCAAAACAAATTATTGACGAAAGTTACGCCGTTTAAGCAACCACTAAATACTCCTAATCCGCAGGAAGTTGTTGTTGTAAATCAGAATAATGGTAACATCGGGCAGAATGTTAATGACCGTTTCCTTGCTCATGCACTTACTGGTGGTATAGGAATGGGTCAATTAGACATTTAGATTTAGGAATATTTATGACTTTAAAATTATTAAAATTTACTATCTTTGCCACAGCAGCTTTTACAAGTTATGTTCAAGCTGCCACAGGTGTTAATGATATTTTGAGTACAAGAGTTACAGAGGTTAATCATGCAACAACCAATTCGCCAAAATCGGTAAGTGAACTTTGCATTTTTAGTTGCAAGTTATTAAGCACAAGTCCAGATGTGTCATATGGTGGCATCGAAGACCTTTATATTCTCTTGCAAGAAAAGTATGGTTTAGAAACGAAGCCGAGCTGTAAATTCTATAAAAGGACAAGTGGCAATGTAATGCTAGATACTCAATATAAAATTGCAGCTTTACAGGGGATGCCAAACCCCGATGCATATTCAGATACCATTTTTAGAAATTTGATATATAAATCAGGAATATATTATTCTTCAGATGTAAATGTAGACATTTATTATGATTTAGTTGACATTGCTAGGATTAATAATCCGGAATTAGATGAAAATGACAAAAATAATCTAATAACAACTTTCCAAAAGCGTCATCGTTTTATTGCAAACAGTTGTGGTGAAAAATTTATGGTGGCCTATGACAAGTACTTAAATAAAGTGAGTGAGTTAAGAGAGGCTGAATATATTGAAGCAATTAATAAAAAGAATGCTAAAGAGCGAGAAAAGGAGGAATGGGAAGAAGAAATCCGTCTAGCAAAACAAGCAAGGGATCAAGCGGATGCAGAAAGGTCAGAACGTGCTCTAGCAAATGAAGCTGAAAAACGGGCTAATACACAAAAAAGAAATCAATGCCAGAACAGCAATGGTTATAAGCTGTTTTTAGCATCATCCAGTGTTGTCAGTTATCGTAATAGTATTAAAGCTGGTCAGGATACTTTGAAAGAAGAAGATAGATTCTCAAGTATTAGTGGCGTTACTCGTTTAGATCGTCGCTATACTGCTGCTCAACGGATAGAGTATGGGCAAAAAAATCTAAATCAAAGCTTTGCCAAGTATAAACAATTGGGTGGAAGTGCAAGTAGTGTTGCTACTGTGACAGCTCTAAATAATCCATGTAAGGGTTTGTGATTTTTACAATATAATCAAGAAAAACCGCCGTGATAGTTAGACACGGCGGTTTTATAACTATTTTAATTCTTTGAATATATTAAGTTCTCTGTTTTTTATCTTTTCAATCATGGGCTGTAATACTGCATCTTGCTCAATTTCATCTTGAATACATTTTGAAATAGCTATAAAACCATTCCAATATTCATGATTTGAATACATATTTTTATCCCATATATCTTCCCACCACATGTTATTGGTAGCATTTTTCAATACAAATAATGGATGAATGATACCCTGAGAAAGTTCTGAAAATTTTGATTGGTTAACAATAAAACTTCTAACATTTATGTTATTCGATGATCTAGTATCGATATAAAATTCATATAATATTCGTAATGTTAGAAAAAAGCTTTTGAGCATACTTGTCCCGCCAGCACCAATAACATTACTTACATGCATTGGGGTCGTTATAATATCAACCTTCCATTCATTGTATTTACGGATAATTAAAAATTCTCCCTCCTCAGAATCATTTCTGACAAGATAAATATCCTTTGGTTTTTCATTTTCATTATTAACAGCGGGGTTAAGAGAGATATTTAAGATTTGTTTTACAGCTTCTTCAGGACTTAGGGATAACCTGTCAGATTTCACATTAAAAATAGGCATATCTTCATGCTTGAGCCACTCTTTATTGACTCCAAAAAAATTTGCCAATGATTCTAGTTCTATAAAACTTGGTTGTACTATACCTGAAAAATAATTTTCATATAGAGAAGCAGACTCTTGTCCCATTCTTTCTGCAACTTTAGAAGGGGTTAGTCGCACATAAGAAACAGAGTTAGACATTTCGATACAAGTATTTAAGCGGGAAGCTACTAGAGAAATATTGTCAAAATGTAATTCGTTTTTAAGAATATTCTCAATATTTTTTAAACGTTCAAGTAGTGATAATTTCGTCACTGGTAACTTTTTATCAATTGAAATAAGACTCTTTGAAATAAGATCAAGAATAGCTGTATTGAGAGAAAAGTTATTTTTTTCAGCATACTGTGTGACTTCATCGTATTGCTCTTGAGGCATACGAACTTGTGTTCGTTTCCAGTCATCTTGTTTTTCACGAGTCATGAAATTTATTCCGCAACAATCATTGACACTGATTTTAGTGGTGTAGTATCTTGTTGTCAATGACATTAAATTTAATGTCAAAAAGCCCCGAGTAATCTTGCAGGATCGCTCTCGGGGCCTCTACCAACAAACCGCAAGGATCATTGATATGTCTAATTTATCATATATACCGCAAATTGTGTCGTTTCATGGCACTGAACTCTTCATTGTTGAGCATGAAGGGCAACCTTATACCCCGATGAAACCTATTGTTGAAGGAATGGGGTTGGACTGGAAAAGTCAGTTTGTGAAGTTAAAGGAACGTTTCAGCACAACTATGGTGGAAATCACCACAGTTGCCAATGATGGGAAAAGTCGTTTAATGACTTGCTTACCTGTTCGCAAATTAGCTGCATGGCTTTACTCGATTCATGCAAATAAAGTCAAACCAGAGCTTCGTGATACGGTCAGGATGTATCAAAACGAATGTGACGATGTGCTTTGGAACTACTGGACAAAAGGACAGGCAATCAACAAGCGATTTATCATTTCTCCAGAAGAGCAAAATGCACTACATGCGATTGTGGACCGCCGTGCAGGGAAAGATCGAAGTCTAAGAGTCTCGATGTGGATACGTCATAATCGGCACTTTAATATTTCAAAATATAGTCAATTACTTTCAATCCACTTCGATGATGCGAAAAAGTATCTTGAGACGATGTCACTTCAAGAGCTAGCTCCAACTGAAACAGATACTCTACAACGGCTAGAGAAGTTTGTAGATAATCTCGCTGCGCGTTATCCAGCTCTTGAAAACCCTTTGGCATATGAAATTGCACAGCATTTAAGTGAGAAGCTAAAGTATCAATCTTCAACTGGTCCTAAAAACTTTTGGGTCTCAATTCAAGAAAACGGCGTTATTTCTGTTCATCAATATTCACTTCATCACACACCCATTAATGTTGTGCAACTGCGTGAAAAGTTTAATGGCTTGTGGGAGTTTTTACATAAAGATGAGGTGCTTGAGCTGGGTAAAGTATTAAAACGATTTCCCTATGAACCTGTGAACTGAAAGGGTATATCATTAAATTAAGACGTTCTTAACTGAACTCCCCTTAGAAGAAAGCCAGCTAAAACAGCTGGCTTTTTCATTTCATTTGACAAAACCTTGTATAGCTTTGGACAGATTTTTAATTATTATTTCTCTTTCATAACGAAAATCTAAAGATTTAGGAATTTGAACATTTAAAACTTTCTGTTGAGCCGGTGTTAGTGGAATTTTATCGTTCTCAATTAAATCAGTGTCCTTAAAGATAATATTTGGGCAATTATTAATACCAATCACAGGAATTTTGGACTTTTCACAACCTGTAATCTCAACAAAAATTTGCCAAACTTTAAGTAATTTTCCTGATCCAAACTCATTGCCAACTCAAATGATTATTTAAATAAATATTATCATATAAATAAGTGTCTATTAGGCATTAAATGAAATATAAGACTGTTATATATATACATCGCAACTATACAATCAGAGAAGAAGAAAGAGCAGATGTCATGTATGATATAGTTTGACTATGATAGAGAGTAAAATACAAAGCACTATTTATTTTTCTGAAAGCATCTTGTAAAATTTATTCCCCTTCAGATAAACCTGCTGATTTTGAATGTCTAAAACCAGTAATTGGGTAGCCATATGGAGGCCCAGAGATGCAAGCTTTTCTCAGACCCTATACTAAATCGTCATAACTTAAATTAAAAGTATTTTTTCACTTTTAAAAATATAAACCCTATTGTTACCTGCTTTATGTTTCGATTAGTGTAAAGGCAATAAAAAAGCTCTCAATTTGAGAACTTTTTTATTAAATAAACAATTAGGCTCTACTATTTACAAATAGACATGAAACCATTTACTTATTCATTTAAGAATATAACTAACGCATCGTCACGAACTCTTCAGATGATGTAGGATGAATAGCAACGGTATTATCAAAGTCCTTTTTAGTTGCCCCCATCTTTAGAGCGACTGCAAAGCCTTGTAGAATTTCATCCATATTCAAACCAATCCCATGGATACCAACAATTTTTTCCTCTACACCAACACATATAAGCTTCATTTTAGTGAGTTGTTTATGTTGTGCCACGGCGTCATACATTGCTGTAAATGAAGATTTGTATACTTTAACCATATCTTTGCCAAATTCTTCAATCGCTTGTTCTTCGGTTAATCCAACTGTTCCAATAGGCGGGTGACTAAATACTACAGTGGGGATATTGTTGTAATCTAAGCATTCATTAGGCTTGTTATTAAATAACCGTTCTGAGAGCCTACGACCGGCAGCAACTGCAACAGGTGTTAATTCAACCTTTCCAGTAATATCTCCAACTGCATAAATACCAGTGTGTGTTGTATTTTGGAACTTATCAACTTTGATAAACCCTTGTTCATCCAATTTTATATTTGTTAATTCAAGTTGGAGAGCTTTGGTATTGGGATTCCTTCCAACAGCCCAAATAAGACAATCTACAACTTGTTGAGTTCCATCTTTTAAATGCAACATGATAGAACCGTCTTCTAATTTTATTACTTTACTGATTTCAGCATTTTTATGAATTTTAATATTCTCACTCTGCATATTTTCTAATAATGCTTCTCCTAAGAACTGATCTAGATTACGCAGGAGTTTTTCGCGTCGAATAAAAAGCTGGACATCTGAACCTAATGATTTGAGGACACCAGCTATTTCTACTGCAATATATCCTGAACCCACAATAGCGGTACGTTTTGGTAATACTTCTAAATCAAAAAAGCCATTTGAGTCGATACCATGTTCAGCACCTTCAATTGCAGGCCAACTCGCTTCTGTACCAGTAGCTATGAGAATGTGATCAGCTGTTAATAAATCTCCGTTTACTTCAATTGTGTTTTTATCAATAAATTTTGCAAACCCATGTATGACATCAACATTATTTTTACTGAGTACATTGTTATAAGAGGTGTGAATTCTTTCGATATATGCCTGTCTATTTTTAATGAGTTTCTGCCAATCAAATGATTTTACTTCCGTAGTAAAACCATATGATGGCGCATATTGACGAATTGCGTCAGCAATATGAGCAGCGTACCACATCACTTTTTTAGGGACACAGCCAACATTAACGCATGTGCCACCAATATCTCCTGCTTCAATTAATGCACATTTTTTTCCATACATGGCTGCTCGATTTACAGAGGCTATACCGCCACTGCCTCCACCAATTGCAATATAATCGTAATGTTTAGACATGGATAACTCCTTTATTTGCTGAATAGTAGAATCCAGCAATACCTAGAATGGGGCCAATCAATAATATCCATGCTGAATCCAAGCCAATTATTTCAAAGGCATAGGTTGTCAATGCAATAGATATGATAGTCAGTGTAAAACCAATTGAATTTTGAATAGCTAATGCCGCACCAACTTTTTCGGATGGACAAGATTGGGCGGAAAGCGCAGAGAATTGCGGTGAGTCTGCAATAACAGAGGCTCCCCAGATCGCAAATAAAACCAATAAGAACCACGCAGGTAAAAAACGCCAGCCTAGAGCAAATACCAAGCAACTAAAACCTGAGATAGATAAAGATCCTATAGCAACATATCTATTACCTATATATTTAGAAAGATATCCGCCCACCAAGCAACCAATTGCTCCACATGCCATTACAAAAAAAGTAAGGAGCGAAATATTGTTGTATCCCAATTTTTCTGGAATACCTGATTTAGCAATAAATAAAGGAATAATCGTCCAAAAGGCATATAATTCCCACATATGACCAAAATAACCTATAGCAGCTGCACGAAATTTTCGAATTTTGAAAACCTGAAAAGTACCATCTGATGACACTATATTTTGTGGTTTTGGAGAGACTATTGGGTCTCCTAGCCGATAAATTAACAAGGCTGCAATCAATGCAAGACTTGAAGAACAGATCATGACTGTTTGCCAAGCAAAATGAGTGGGGAAACTATTAATAAAATAGGGAAGAGCCGTGCCTAATGTCAGCATAGCAACTAATTTTGCTAGTGCTCGCCCAGCCTGATGAGGTGCCCATAGAACGATAAGTTTCATTCCGATTGGATAAATCCCTGCAAGACATAATCCCACAAGAAAACGATATATAAGGGCATCCATAAGTCCATGAGCTAACCATGCAAAGCAGAAGTTAAAAAAGGCGCCTAATAGTGCTGAACAAACAAAAATATGACTGGCTTTAAAGCGGTCTGCTATTTCTGTATAAGCAAATACAAAAGTTCCAATGATAAATCCTGCCTGAACAGCGTTGGTAATCCAGCCAATATCTGCAACTGTTATCTGCCATTGTTGCATTAAATCTATTGCTGCACTATTTGCACTAAACCACAAGGATGTGCCCAATAGTTGAGCCAAACTAATAATAGTAGTGGCATGTAAGCCATAAATTTTTTTATTATTTTGAATGTTGTAACCTACCATGTAAGGCACTCCCATTTAGGTAGATACATATTTAAAGTACTACCGTAAAATTAGAGGTTGTCCGATGAATATTTCACCTGACATAAAAATTAAACTAATTTTGTTGGGATGGTCATAGTGGGTGCTATACATGGACGAATATAAAGGGAATGCTTTATTTAAAGCATTCCTATATTTTCTTTTATTAGAAATAGATTAGATATTTGAGTTTAAAAATATTTAAATATCCGAGCCAATCTTAAGAAAGCACGCCAACAATTTTTCCTATTACCTTAGGATCAAGTTCTGTTCCATTATTCATTGCCCATCTTACAAAACTACTGCCTTCCATTAAACTTAATAATTGAAAGGCTTTCTGATTTTCATCACCTTCGGCAAGTTCTCCATTTTCTACTCCTAAATGGATAATTTTTTCTATCCAAGATAATTGGATTTCAAAATATTTACGGGTCAACTCTTGCATGCTCTCTGGTAAAACAGCCATTTCAGCAGCAAGAGCTCCACATAACGGTAACATTCCTTCAGACATTGAGCTTCTAAATAAGGAAGCAAAGGCACAAAGACGTCCGAATGCATTAGGAAAATCACGTTCAATTTTTTCAAAATCTTGAATAGTCTGTTCAATATATGTTTCGACTATTAAAATTCCTAAATCTTCTTTTTTTGGGAAATAATGATGAATACTGGCTTTTTTAATACCAACAATTTTCTCTAAATCGGCATAACTAAAAGCAGCATAACCTCTTGATCTCAACATAAGCTCTGCTGAGTTAATTAAACTTTGGCGAGTATCAATGGTCATATTCGTAGTTCCCAGACTAGAGAGATTTGGCGGCATACTATAGCATTGTTGTTAAAGATGAATCATCTGATAAACGAGTATGCCACCCATCACATATTATTTGTTTGCAATCACTAATTGCGGTTTCATTCGAATTGATCGTGAAAAATTGGCGAAATTTGGTGAAGTTTTTAGAACAGCACTATGGATTTCATCCAATTGTTCTTGTGTTCCATCTGTATCAATAACTACAGTGTATTGGACTTCATCATATCCAGGATTAATTTTTTCATCTAAGCCTAAGAAACCTCTAAGATCAAGCTCTCCAGAAGTATCAATTTCTAATGAATTAATCTTGACACCTTTAGTAGCAGCAATAGCTACATAAGCAACTGTAAGACATGCATTAAGTGCAGCCATCAATAATTCTTGTGGATTAGGTGCACTATCTGTTCCTAAAATTTCATGAGGTTCATCAGCAGCTATATGGAAGTTACGTTCATAAGTCTTACCAAAGAGTTCATAAGATTTCACAGTTGAAACAGAACGTGTTTGACCCGCCCATCTTGTTTGTACATTAAAACGAGCTTTTGAAGTAGTAGGATTCTGGCTTACTTTATCTGCAAATTGTTGAAAAGCATTTAGATCAATTTCATTTACTACATTGTTCATTATAGAACTCCAATTAAGATATAAATTGTGGTGAATGGAGAATAATTTCCCCATCACTAAGCTTGTCTATGTAACCTCTGGTGAAGTTACATTTCGTCATAAGCATCTAAAGTTCGTGCCGAGTACACATAGGCTGCACCAGCATTTAAAGCGATAGCAGTTCCTAAAGCTGCCGCAACTTCTTCTTTTGTAGCACCTGCTTTTTTAGCCGCGCCCGCATGAGCTGATATACAACCATCACAACGCGTAGTAACTGCTACTGCCAACGCAATCAACTCGTGAGTTTTTGCGTCGAGTACTTTATTTTCACGCGTTGCAACTTCTAAGTTGTGAAAAGCAGTGGCAACGGGTTTATTTGCTTTTGCAAAATTACCAATGTTTTTAACCAATGCAGATAATCTGTTAGTCCATTCACCGTTCATTTTTGAAACCTCATCATTTATTAAATATTATTTGCCTAGTTTTCTTGATGCCATGACACCACCATCAACATCCCAAATAGCACCAGTTACCCAAGATGTTTTTTCAGAAAGAAGGAATACAATAGTTTCTGCTACATCGTTTGGGGTACCGTTTCTTCCTAAGGGATGGAAACTATTGAAATCTTGAAGTGCATTATCTAATTGATCTGAAGGAATGAATCTTTCAAAAATACGGGTTTCCACCATGCCGGGACTAACAGCATTTACTCGAATTCCATGTTCTGCTAGCTCTGCAGCCACATGACGGGTCATAGCTTCTAAACCCATTTTTGCCATTGAGTAGGCAGATGCGGTGACAGTTTC
This sequence comes from Acinetobacter calcoaceticus, assembly GCF_900520355.1. NCBI lineage: Bacteria > Pseudomonadati > Pseudomonadota > Gammaproteobacteria > Moraxellales > Moraxellaceae > Acinetobacter > Acinetobacter calcoaceticus. The sequence continues at coordinate 1,616,818 of NZ_LS999521.1, forward strand.
GATAGCTTGGCGAGCTGCAACAGCAGAAACATTTACAATTGAACCTTCTTTATTCTGCGCAACCATTGATGAAGCAACTTGTTGGGTAATAAAGAAAAATGCGCGGTTTAGATCCAGAAAATTGTTATAGTCATTTAGCGAATGCTCTAGGAAGCTTTTAGGATAAAAAATTCCTGCTGAATTAACTAATAAGTTAATGTCTTTATGTTCACTATCCAATTTGCTAATTAACTTTTGAACACTATCAAAATTTGTTAAATCAGCAGTCAGTGCAAAAACTTGTTCTTCAGTTGTTATAGCAACTAATTGTTTACGGGCAGTCTCGGCTTTATCTGTGCGATTGCCAACAATTACTACAGTCCCACCTTGTTCAGCAACTTTCTTTGCTGTTTCTAAACCAATGCCACTAGTGCCACCAATGACGAGAAGTTTCTTGCCTTTAAATTGTTGCTCACTCATATGATCACCTAATCATTAATACCAATCAAAAAAGTAGCCTACCTACTAGTTGGTTTTTAGATTATATAGGCTAATTTTAAATGTCAAGCACTAGCGGAAAATAGTTTGGAAAATTATTCAGCTTTAATCTCAGATTTCGTTAAGCAAAGAGAACCAATGGAACTCTTTTCTTCGTTTTGCTCATCATTTTTTGATTCGTACTTTATGAGTTCTTCTAAAGCTTTTTGGTAATCGGAGATAGGCTTTACTCCTACAATATGATGGATTAATTGCCCATCTTTGAACATTAATACAGATGGTAAACCCCATATATTATAACGGGTTGTTAAAACTGGCGCCTGATCAACATTAACTGTGCCAATAGTTAAATTAGCTTCAATACTTTTCACAAATGTATTAAATAAACTTTCGCTATTGTGGCACGGTGGACACCAAGGAGCATAAAAACGGACCATTGCTAAGCCTTCTTTCCATTCAATTTCATGAAAGCTATCTTCGTTTAAAGCATGTAATTTACGCATTATAAAACTACCTCTTTTCTGTATTTGCAGATTCAGAATTCATTTGGTGAATAGTATTTAATCACTTATTGAGCGCAATAAATTTCAGCGGTAAATTAAAAATACTATTGCCTACCTACTAGTTGGTTGATATAGTGGCATCAACTTATCATTTGTGCAATAGGAATGAGGGAGTGCAAATTTCGTACTTCTAAAACAGGTCAATGCCTGAGTCATTCACTGAATGATGAGTGTGGTTAAAGAAATTTCTTAATTATCTGTAAATCTCTCTAGAGGTCTGTGATGAATAAATTATTCACTCCCCATAATTTGGTGGATATCCAATTAAAAAATCGCGTAGTAATGGCACCCATGACGCGTACACGAACATTGAATGGGGTTGCAGATGAACTTACTGCGCTTTATTACTCCCAGCGAGCTTCCGCAGGTCTAATCATTACTGAAGGCTTACCTGTGTCTGAAGAAGGGCGTGGTTATTTATATACGCCTGGTTTATATAATGATGAACAAATGCAAGGATGGAAAAAGGTTACTGAAGCAGTGCATGCAAAAGGTGGTCGTATTTTTGCTCAGCTCTGGCATGTGGGAAGAATGTCGCATGTTTCAGTTTTACCTGATAATCAAGTGCCTGTTTCTTCTGGGGTTATTCCAGCGACCAACACTACAGTATTTGCATATACTGATTCGGGTGAACCCGGTCCAGTTGCGCCTAGTAAACCTCGAGCTTTAGAAACTGAAGAAATCAAACGTGTTACTCATGATTTTGTTAAATCTGCACAATTAGCAATTGAAGCTGGGTTTGATGGCATTGAAATTATGGCTGCAAATGGATTCATATTTGACCAGTTCCTCAGTACTGAGTTAAATAACCGAACAGATCAATATGGCGGAACTGTTGAGAATCGCCAACGTTTTCTTCTAGAAACTATTGATGCTATTTCCCAAGAAATTGGCCATGACAAAGTGGCTGTCCGACTTTCTTCTTTTGGTCGTATTTATGACTTGGCACCTTATGAAGGCGAGGTTGATACTTGGGCAAATATTGCGTCAGCTCTTGGTAAACGTAAATTGGCCTATGTCCATTTGTACTATCAACCTACCTATGAAACAGCACCTTTAGAAGCCCAAAATTTTAAAACTTTATTCAGAGAAACTTTTTCTGGAACTATCATCGCAGCTGGTGGTTTTAATCAACAAAGTGCTGAGGCGGCATTAGAAAAAGGTGAGGTTGATTTAATTGCGTTTGGTGTCCCTTATATTGCTAATCCCGATTTAGTAGAGCGGATGCAGAATAACTGGCCCTTGGCGGAAAGTGATCGCACAACATACTACGGCGTAAGTGGATCTCCAGCAAAAGGCTATACAGATTATCCAGAATATAACGGCAAATAAACAATGGGGTGCCTAGTTATTTTTTGACACTAGGCATTAAAACTTCTTTGTTTTTAAACATCTAATAAATTTACTGAGATATTTATGAAAACTCTTCCTTCACAAATTACCGTAGATATATGGTCAGATTTTGTTTGCCCTTGGTGCTGGATTGCTAAAAAAAGATTTGAGAAAGGTTTAGATGCCTTTGAACATAAGAATCAGGTAACTATCCAATATCACAGTTACCGTCTAGCAAGTGGCCTTACACCACAGCCTTTTAAAGATGCATTGTATAAAAAATTTGGTGGGAAAAGTGGCGCTGATGCGATGATGAGCCATGTAAAAAGTGCAGGTGAGCTAGAAGGTCTGGTCTATAACTTTAATAGTATGCTTTTTGGCGATACTTTAGATGCCCATGCCATTGTAAAGTTGGCGCAACAGAAGGGTGTTGGTGAACTATTAACAGAAAAGTTTTTTAAGGCAAGCATAACTGAAGGTAAGTCTATTTTTGATCATAAGGTGTTGGTTGAGCTTGCTAATGAAGTTGGAGTTCCTCGTGAAGAAGCTAACAGTGCCTTTAGTAATATTTCGTTGAAACAAGAAGTTTTAAAAGATGAAGCCAGTGCACATGCGATGGGTGCTAGTGGAGTGCCGCTTTTCATTATAAATAATAAATATTCAATCAGTGGTGCTCAGCCTATAGAAACTTTTTTAAGTGCATTAGAGCAGGTATGGGAAGAAAAGCAGAATGAATTAGTGATCACAGAGGGTCAAAGCTGTGGCATTAATGGTTGTAGTATTTGATTGTGTAGTTGAGTAAATTGATAGGGAGAACTTATGTATCACCCTATCAATTTTTAAACATACGGTTACAGCAGTTAATGTATGAATTTTCATATTACTATTATCCTAAACTAATATTTTAAGTGCTTTATCTGGTCTATTTATAACCATAAACTAGAGGGTTGTCATAAGTTAACTTATTTTTTATTATAATAATATTGGTCATTTTGTGTATCTCGGAACATTCTATTTATAGAGACGTGCCAAAAATAAAGACCATGCTAATGCATGGTCTTCCTTTAGTAAGCTAGTTGCAGGAGCAATCTAAATATTATTGCAATAAAAAGTAAGCTGAAGAAACCAATAAGCCAAAGTAATATAAACCATTGTGATTGAGATAATCTCATCGAATTTCTCCTAATGATAGCCCTCATCGCCAACACGTACTTTATCCCTAAATACCCAATATGCCATGATGGTGTAGATAATGATAATCGGGATTAGAATCAATGCACCGATCAGTGCAAATAGTTGGCTATTGGCTGGAGCAGCCGCATCCCAAATGGTAATAGAGGGTGGAATAACATAAGGGAAAATACTGATCAGAAAACCTGTATAGGCTAAGAACACTAATGCCAAGGTATATAAAAAAGGCATGGACTCCTGATGTTTTTGACAAGCTCGAATCGTTAAAAAGGTGAAAACCACTACTAGAATCGGAACTGGACTGAAATATAAAAGTTGAGGTGGATTAAACCAGCGTTCAGCAATTATTGGATGTGCCATTGGTGTATATATACTCACCGCTATAAATATCAGTAACAATGCTATGATCAGCCTTGGCATTAAACGATACATAGCGCTTTGCAATACATCATCCGTTTTCATGATGAGCCAGCCACAGCCGAGTGCAGCATAAACAACTACCACACCTACACCTGTGAACAGTGAAAATGGTGTTAACCAGTCTAAACCACCACCTGCATAACGCCCATCGACAATATTTATTCCCTGAATGTAAGCACCAAGAATTACACCTTGTAAAAAGCTAGATAATACTGACCCGCCTATGAATGCCGCATCCCATAAGGGCTTGCTACGATTTGCTTTGAAACGAAATTCAAAAGCAACACCTCGAAAAATCAACGCAATAACCATTAATATAATTGGTAGATAAAGTGCTGATAAAACTGCGGAATAGACCATTGGGAATGCTGCAAATAAGCCAGCACCACCAAGTACCATCCATGTTTCATTACCATCCCAGACAGGCGCAACGGTATTCATCATCACATCTCGTTCTTGCTGATTTTTGATGAATGGAAACAAAATACCAATACCGAGATCAAAACCATCAAGTACAACATAAATGAAAACGCCAATGGCAATAATTACAATCCAGATTAAAGATAAATCAATCATGGAGAAGCTCCTTGATCTTTATCATCAAGATATTCATTTGCGGCACTGAGTGGTCGCATAGGTGTTTTAAAATGACCGACACCGCCAATTTCATCTTGTTGGCTATAAATAAATTCAGGGCCTTTAAGCATAAGTTTCAACATGTAATAAATGCCAATACCAAAAACAATGCAATACACCACGACAAAGATAATCAGAGTTAAACCCACTTGCTCGGCTGAAACAGGAGAAAGAGCATCTTTTGTACGCATAACACCGTAGACCACCCATGGTTGACGGCCTACTTCTGTGGTAAACCAACCTGCGAGTAATGCAATAAAACCTGATGGGCCCATCAATAATGCGAAACGATGAAACCATTTACTTTCAAATAGTTTCCCTGTTTTTCTCAACCATACTCCTGTAAATGCCAGTAATAGCATCAACATGCCTAAACCAACCATGATACGGAAACTCCAAAAAACCACGGTTGAATTAGGACGATCTTCAGGTGCGAAGTCTTTTAAGCCTTTAACTGAGCCGTTCATTGAGTGCGTAAGAATAAGGCTTCCTAGATTTGGAATTGCAATTGCATATTTGGTACGTTCTTCTTGCATACTCGGAATACCAAATAAATACAATGGCATACCTTCATCATAATTGGTCTCCCAATGTCCCTCCATAGCTGCAAGTTTTGCTGGTTGATGTTCAAGCGTATTTAAACCATGTGCATCACCAACAAAGACTTGTAAGGGGGCTAAAATCAAAATCAGCCAAAGTGCCATAGAAAATGACTTTTTAACCAACTCGTCTCGACGACCTTTTAGTAAATGCCAAGCTGCGGTGGCTGCTACAAGTAAAGCTGCAACCATAAAAGCAGCAATTGCCATATGAGCAAGCCGATAAGGGAAAGAAGGATTAAAGACAATTGCAAACCAATCTTGTGGAACGATAATGTCATTTTCAATTGTGAATCCTTGAGGAGTTTGCATCCAACTGTTTGAAGACAAAATCCAGAACATTGAAATACAGGTGCCAATTGCAACCATAAGGGTGGCAAAGAAGTGGGCTTTTTTACCAACACGTCCCCAACCAAACAGCATAATACCTAGAAATCCTGCTTCTAAAAAAAAGGCACTAAGAACTTCATAAGTGAGCAATGGACCTGTAACGCCTCCTGCAAAGCGGGAAAACTCGCTCCAATTGGTACCAAATTGATAACTCATCACCACACCTGAGACTACACCCATCCCAAAGGCAACAGCGAAGATTTTGACCCAATATTTAAATAGGTCTTGGTAGATTGGATTATTTGTACGCAACCAACGCCATTCTAAAACTGCTAAAAAACTTGCAAGCCCAATCGAAATTGCAGGAAAGATAATGTGAAACGATACCGTAAATGCAAACTGTATTCTTGCTAGTTCAAGTGCTGTTAAACCCAGAGTCATACGCGTACCTCATCTTTTTGTTGATGAGCTAAACTTATAGCTATAGACATTTCTACCCGTTTAAGAGTATGAAAATAAGGAAAAAACATAGTGATAATCTCTTGAAAATATTAATTTTTCAAAACTAGAGTTTTGAGCTTCAAGTGGAAGATCATCAAAGAGGAGGGGCACGCCCTTGTGGAATTAGAAATAGTTGCTGGAGTTGAAAGAAAACGTGAAAATTGTTTTCAACAAAAGCAAGAAACCGGACCTGAATTCGAATAAGAATTTGTTTTAGATCAAGGTCAGGTAAGGGTACAACATGGCTGTATACCACACAGTACTGACATTGATGTCCTGTATCATGGTGATGGTGGCTTGCTACTGTAATGTCAGATGAGGTGGCGTGTGCTGCATGTTCCATGTGATGAGACATGCTGTATTGCTGTTCTGATGTACTGTGGTGATCGTTACTAGAAGGTGCAACAGAATGATGAAGTTGTAATGCTTGAGCAATAGTCTCACATACTGGAGAAATTTGATATTTCTCTGGCAGTAATGGCTGTAAGAACACAGCGATTTGTAACAAGACTGCATATAATCCTAGCAATCTTCCAAAAACCATCAACACCCAATTAATCTCTTTCTAAAAATCGGTTGCGCCCTACTATAACAAAAATCTGATTATCTCAAAGTTATAATTGATATTTCTTATAAATTGAGATTTCTATCTATTGAAAATGAAGAGGCACAAACTATTTTAATAGGGGGGATTAAACTTCTTATTTTTATTTAGGATTTATTATAAGATCGTTGTGTCTATAGTGAGACAAACTTTTACGTATAGTGTATACACTAACAATTGCTTACATTGTAAGGGCTGTGTTAAATTGTCATCGTCTCAATATTGAAAAAGCTTATCTTGAGAGTTGCTCTAGCCCTTGCCCTTATGGCAATGTTTCTGCAATCCGTTGTATTTATACAACCATTATTGCCAGCACAATACCGTATTGCGCTGGTCTGTGTCACTATTTCCGATGCTTTTTCCAATACTATAACTACTGCTCAACAACATAATTCCCATCATTTATCTGATCATTCAGATCAGCATCACATGATGCATGAAGATCAAAAAATCTATAAAGAACAAAGTATTCACCAACATGATATTGGACATGAATGTCCATTTTGTACGGTATTTGCCAATTTAACTACTGGCTTGGACTTTAGTCTTGAAGAAGTCTTTGACCGACTTTTTGTTCGAATGTTGGCATTTGAGCGTAATTTTCAGCATATTTATTTTGCTTTACAGCGTTTATATTTATTGCCACAAGGGCGAGCACCTCCTTTATTTGCTTAAATTTCAAATGTTTTATGTTTTGAGACATCCATTGGGTGTCTTAGCGGAAATTTATGCTTAAAAGGAATTGAAATGTCTCAATTCAAGTTAAACTCATTCTTAAATGGGAACTGTTTTATTGTTTCAACTCATGACGTATCAAAATCAATTTTGATTAATTCTGCTTTGTTTTATCGACTAGGTTTTACTTTTTTGGTTTCGGGATTATTTGGAACCACTACTTTTGCCTCAGATGATTTACAACAAACAGTGCAATTACCAATATTAGTTATCGAAGCGCGAAAAGATCTAAATACCGCATCTCTTCATTTAAAACAGGTGAATACAACAGAAAGTCGATTAGGATTAACCTCTCAAGAAATGCCAGCGACAGTTCAAATAATCACTCAAAAAGAAATGCAAAAGAAAGGTTTAAGAACAGTTAAAGAAGCCTTTGGGAATGTGACAGGTGCAACCGTTGGAAATGTACCAGGTATTCCGGCAGTTCTGACGATGCGTGGCTTTTCTGGAAATATGAATACTGTTTTACAGGATGATGTTCGGATTGGTACCTCTACTTTTGTTGCTCGTGATTTAGATGTCTGGAAATATGAAAAAATAGAAGTACTAAAAGGTCTATCATCTGTTTTATTTGAGGAAAAGGCCTTAGGCGGTGCAGTACATGCAAGTGGTTTCTATACCGATACTGCTAATACATATTTCGTAAAAGGCTATACGACATATGATGCATCACTTGCGTATGATCTAAAAAATATGACTTTTACGCTTTGGGGAAGAAATTTAGCCGATAAGTTTTATGGCGAATACTCTGGTTATTCATCTAAGCAAATTTATATCGGGGCACCAAGAAATGTTGAGCTTGATGTGACATTTAAATCTTAAAAGCTAACAAACAGTCTATTCATGAATTCAGAGTCGTATATGTCTAAATTTTTATTTCATCCACTAGCGTGGAGTATTTTTATCATTCAGTGTTCAACAAATACAGTTGCAGCTGAAAAGCAATTGAGTTTAGATGAAAGCACAGAGCGGTTACCAACGATTACGGTTACTGCTGAGAAACAAGATGAGAGGCATACTTCCTCACAGGCGATTACTCAGTTTAATCATGATTTATTGGATGTACCTTTTACAAAATCCCATGTCTCAGAAAAAGATATTCAAAACTATAATGTTCAAGGTGTTAATGATGCTTTGGCTTTTGTAAATGGCGTCGTCTATCAAGATAGTTATGGTGGCGGTTTCTGGGATAACTACTCATTTCGTGGATTTAGTACTGACCCTAATATGGGAACGATCTATATGCGTAATGGTTTAAGTTCTGTGAGTGGCATTCATAGTCCACGAGATATGGTAAATATTCAAGCGGTTGATTTCTTAAAAGGTCCTATGGCTGCGATGTATGGTCAGGGAGCAATTGGTGGAATTATGAATATCACCACTAAACAACCTGAATGGCAACGTAAGAGTACTTTAAGTCTTAGCGGTAGTATTTTAGAGGAATATCGACTCTCGGTTGATACAACTGATGCCATTAATGAGGATTTTGCTTATCGTTTAGGCGCCTCTTATGAAGATAATAAAAGTTTTAGAGATCAAGTAGATAATCAGCATTATTATCTTGCACCACAATTAGCTTGGAAGATATCAGATCAAACCCAATTAAATCTTGATACGGAGTTTGCCGAATATCAAGGTGTCTTTGACAGAGGTATTCCAATGGTTGATGGCAAAGTTGCTGTAAATAAGAAAACATTCTTGGGTGAACCAAGTGATGGCGATATTAAAATTAAGGATCAGATGTATCAGTTACGTTTGAATCATGAGTTTGACGATAATTGGAATAATACGACAGCGCTTACTTACAGCCATGGAGAGCGTGAAGGTACTTCTACCGAAATTGGTTCAATTGCTACAGATGAAAGAACAGCAAATCGTTTCCGTCGAGCTCGTCAATTTGAAACTGACACGATAAATTTTCAGTCAATTTTACGAGGTAAGTTTGATACTGGTTCTCTAAAACATGAGTTAGTAACTAATATAGAAGCTGGGCATTATACGATTGACCAAATTCAGCGAAGAAATGCAGCAGGTACAAATAGTCCGATTGATATTTATAATCCAGTTTATGGCCAAAATATTTTAGTTCTGACACGAGTGACTAAAAATACCAAAGAAACACAAGACATGATCGGTATTAATATTCAGGATCAAGTATTTTTAAATGATCAATGGAATATCTTATTGGGAGGGCGTTTTAACCGCTTAGAACAGCAGATTGATAACCATCAAACTTTAATTTCTTCACAACAAACATTTACACCGTTTACACCACGAGCCGGTATTAATTTTAAACCAACTGACCGTCTTTCATTTTACAGTAACTGGGGTAAAGGTTTTGAACTTAATACTGGGTTAAATAAAAACAATGAACTTTATGAACCGGAAAAAACGAACAGTTGGGAACTAGGTACTAAATATCAGTTTTTACCACAGAGTTGGTTAGGTTTAACCTATTTTGATTTGGATAAGCGTCATTTGCTTACAGAAGGTATTACTGATAGTTATGTTGACAATGGTCATGTACAAAGTCAGGGGCTTGAAGTTGAGTTACAGCATCAATTTAGCGACCGTCTCCGAGTGAATGCCAATTACACTTATACTGATGCTTCAGTCATTGAAAGTGAAGTGGATAAAAAAGGTTCAAGACTTAAAAATATTCCTAAGCATACAGCAAATTTAAGTGCTGACTATCAATTGAATATCTTTGGTCATGAGGCAGGACTAGTCGGGAATATTAACTATTATGGACAGCGTAGTGCGAATTATATTGATAATGGAACAACTTTACCTGAATTTACAGTAGTGAACATTGGTGGTTATTTACAGATTCGTCCTGATCTACGTGCCCAACTCAATATAGATAATCTTTTCGATAAGGATTATTACGTTGCGAGCTATACTAATTTTTGGGTACAGCCTGGTGAACCATTAAAAGCAACTTTGCGCTTTGATTGGTCTTTCTGATTTTTTAAGTGAGATAGTGAAATTAAACAAATTAAGTTGAACCGTGATGAAGAAAAGATTATTGAGCTCTTTTATTTTTGCTAGCTTAATGATGGGTTGTGACCAGCATGAACAAGCTACAAATAATGAGAAAGTCAGTTCAGAAGTAAAAAAACCTTTAGATGCCCAACTTCAAAAATGGGTAGGTCATTATAAAGGAAGTCTTCCTTGTGCTGGTTGTGTTACATTTTGCGATGAGTGTAATGGCATGAATGTAGATTTAAATATTCATGCAGATCAAACCTTTCGACTAGAAAGAACGAGTAATAGTGATCACAACAAGCATGAGTTGTATGTTGGAAGTTTTAGCTTCTTGGATAATGGGAAAATAAAGATTCAACTACAGAATGTGAAAGAACGAAATCAGCTAATTTTAGGTAGTGGTTATGTTGAAGTCTTAGAGACTAAGACGGGTTTACCTTATCAGTCCTTTGAAGATTTCCAACTCGATAAACAGACCTGAAAACTATTAGGCGCTATAAAAATAGTGCCTAATAGTAGAAAATTAATAAATCCATATATCTAAGTTAATAGGATTAGATAAATTAATACTACTGACAGGACAATAGTTAGTTGATGTTAAGCTGTAACCTCAAATATCTGTAATCTTTTTTTTAAAGGTTACACCCTAAAAGCCTTGTGCTATAAGGCATTAATCTCAGTAATCTCATGGACCTAAAAACTTTTGGGTTTCGATTCAGGAAAACGGCGCTGTTTCTGCTCAGCAATATTCATTACATCACACACCTGTAAATGTAGTACAACTACGTGAAAATTTTAATGAGTTATGGGAGTTTTTACATAAGGATGAAGTACTTGAGTTAGGTAAAAACGCTTTCCCTATGAACTGATGAGGGTAAATCATTAAATTAAGACGTTCCTAATTGAACTCCCCTTATAAGAAAGCCAGCTAAAACAGCTGGCTTTTTTCATTTCACAAAATATTGTATAGCCTTGGACAGATTTTTAATTATTATTTCTCTTTCATAACGAAAATCTAAAGATTTAGGAATTTGTACATTTAAAACTTTCTGTTGAGCCAGAGTTAGTGGAATTTTGTCATTTTTATTACTAACAAGAGAGTTATCAATATCAATCAAAATGTTAAGTTCGTCAGTACGTTGAATATTCAACCATTGGATTTGAACTTTCATTTGAGGAAAAGTAGCATTGAAGAAGGGTTTAAATTTTTTTGTAGAAATTGATATCTTTTGACCCTTATGCTTGCGAACAATTAACTCATTTGTATTACATAGTAGAGTGTCTTCATAAACTAAGTCTTCGCCAAATTGTTGAATCTTATTTGGATCAAGATGAATCTCATGACCTTCATAATTTAAATACATTTATAAATTCCATATTAATAATTCATTGAAGTTTCAGCCATTCTGTGTGGCCTATCACTTACTTGTATCATTTATTCGGATGAATTGTGTAGTTAAATTTTAAGAAAATGCAATCCTTTGAAAATTGGATGGAACCACTCACAATTCAATCAATTCAACATTCCTATTCTAGCTTCACAGGCTAGACCGTACATCGAAAGGGAAATGATTATCTACCGTCCATTTCCTTGCCTGTCATTTTTTGACGGTTAGGTAGATAGAAATGAATGCAGTAGTTAAATTTCAAACAGACACTATGACGAGCTTAGAATTATTAAAAATAATTAATGAGGCTCGAATTACTTATGGGGAAGCCTCTATCAGAGCAAATGATTTTCATAAACGTGTTGAAGATGAATTAGATGATGAAGACTACGAAACTTTCGTAGTTCAAAATATAAACAAAACAACTACTACTGCTTTTAAATTAAATGAAGATCAATGCACTTTAGTAGCAATGCGAGAATCAAAAGCTGTAAGAAAAAGTGTTTTATTGAAGTTAAAAGCTAAACAGCAAGCCTTTAGAATCCCTCAAACTTATGCGGAGGCTTTAGCATTAGCTGCTGATCAAGCAAAACAACTTGAAGAGGCCGCTCCTAAGGTACGACACTACGATACGGTAGTAGAACGGACAACTTTATTAACTGCTACACAGGTGGGACAGAAAGTTAAGTTTTCAGCAGTAAAGCTAAACAAAGTATTAGAAGAGCTAGATGTCTACAACAAAACCTTAAAGCGTGGAAAGGCTTTTAAACAATGGTTCGTTGATGCTGGTTACGGAATCATGCGTCAAACAGATAATGGTTTTTCACAACCAATGTTTACAACAAAAGGGGAAGCATGGGTTGTCGAAAAGCTAATTTGCGAGGGAGTTTGCTAATATCTTATAAGATACGGAATACTTAATAAAATTCATCTAAAGTGTGAAAAAGTATTCATGAATACTGTCTTGTTATTGTCATATATTTAAAATACATTTGTAGAGTATTTTATACATTCTAATAATTTGCTTTAAGCAATGCATCATAATAAATTCCTGAAATACAAAAAACCCATTCGCAAGAGTGGGTTTTTTAATGGAACTCACAACATTTTAGTAGTTAATGTAATAGCAAAATTACCTCAATTATTTGAGGTTTTTATCCATGGGCAGTCTAAATCTTGCAGCTGTAACGGCGACAACTCCATACATTAAAAAGATCCAATCATCTTTAGAAAAAGCAACGGGACAAACTATCCTTACTCCTGAAATTTGTAAGGTTAAACGTGTTGCTGGTGTTAGTGTCTTACCCGTTACTTTTTTCTTTTCTGGTGGTGCAACACTCACAATTTTTATCCGTGCGGTTGCCGATGTTACAAAGGCAGAAATTAACGATAAAGTCGTCGTATTGTCTGGTGATTTCAGTGATGACTATAAGCCTACTTTTGATAATGCTGTAAATGGTGTGGCAAAGCTTATTCGTGAAGCACAATCAAAGATTCAAGACCAAAACAAACGCGAAAAAGTGCGTCTACCTCCACGCCGTACTTCAGTAGATCAAAAGGCTAAAGAAGTTCAAGAACAAGAGCAAAAGCTTGATGAAGATTTAGCAAAACAAACGGCGCAACGGGATCAACTTTTGGAAAAAATTGAACTAGCCAAACAGCAGCTTGGTATTAGTTCTAATACGGAGGTTGGTCAATCCGAATTGGGAAAGTCGATTAGTGAAATCGTATCCATTTCAAGTGATATCAACTACAGAGGATGAAGTCTTGTTTAAAAATTCCACTTCATTTAAAGTATTAAAACACAGCAAATTCAACTCCAAATGAATCTATTGAAAAGGTCATACTTGGTTCTACTTAGAGGAGGATGATAATGAATAAAGTAATGTTAAATATGCCTCTTGAGTTACAGGCGAAACGTGCAAAAGAAGCTGGTTTAACATTGCAAGAATGGCAAAAAGCAATGGAAATTAAATTAGCGAAAATGCATCGCAGTGCTGTTAAATCAATGAGACCGACAGGTAAATTTGTTTCAGTTTCTCGTGCTGATGCTGAGCGTTTCCAAAGAAAAATGGATTCAGCAATTGCATAGAATGCTTAAGAGTTTATGATTAAAAGGTTGCATAATTGCAGCCTTTTTTATTTAAAATTGAAAGGATTTATTGAATGAAAAATACTAAAAGTGGTTTGAATAAAAATAAGAAGAACGAAATACCTTTAGTTCGAATTCTTACTACTAAAGAAATCGAATCATTGCGTCAAAACAAACGTGATGCTTATGCCCAAATGATGAAAATGAATTAATAGTTATATTTTTAAAAAGACTGCCTAATAGCGGTCTTTTTTGTTTTGGAACTCACTAAACATCGATCATTCTTAAACAATTACCCTTATAAAAATGCTAATAAAGGGTAGTGCAATGCAAATTCAGATCGGTATCGATATTGTCTTAATTCTTGCGTTTTTTACTTATCTCTACGTTGTAACCGGATGGAATAGTAAAAATAAAGCAACATCTATAAAACAATTACGCCAATTGCCTATTAGTCTTCTATTTAAAGAAATCAGATTGATGTACTTCATATGCATGGCATGCGTATTGATCACCATTCTTTTGGTTGATTGGCGAATCTATAACGTTGCTAATTATTTTGATGCATTAAGCGTTTCACTTTGGATATTTATTATCTATTTCTCAATTTTTTCAACTTATCAGATTGGCACGGCAATTCTAGTGAAGCTTTTGACGATTTTTTGCAATAGGTCGTCTTCTTAATGATCACTGCTAAAACAATCTTAGATATGGTCGGTTATTGGCTTAATCACCCCGTCAATGGAAAATATGGTTCGGATTTTGGTGCACCTATTTATGAGCTCCTAATGACACCACTCGACGCGAGAGTTGCTGATAGTTTCATTAATAAGATGAAGAAAGACATACCTATTTTATCTGAGCTTAATTCTGATCAATTAGCACTTTACTCAGAAACAGAAGGTTTTGAGACTGTCCATATTTATTTAAACATCATGAATGTGAATATTGACCTAAACCAAGTAGCAGAACGACTAAGTAAACCAGTAACAGGTGAAACATATGACATTAATGCAAGCTGATTTTGAAGCCCAGCTCCAAGCAGCGATAGATGATTATGAGATTCAGGAACGTTACAAAGCTCAAGATCCACTAGTCGTTCACCAGCTGCGTTCTATGGCTAGTTTTTTAACTGCATTTGGCCCAGAAATCGATATCGCATCAATTGAGCCATTCACTAAGACACGTGACCGTTCCATTATTGCAGATGCAACTAATAAAGGCATTTTACCAATAGGGACGCCGTGCCAGCATTACATGGAAATCATTAATCGATCTACAAATCCTATTAGCTTTAGCCAAGGTAGAATGATTGAGGATCATAGCGGCGGTAGAGTGTGGCGATTACTTCAATCAATTACAGTTAAAGCTGGTGAAACTGCAGAAGTAATTGCAGAGCAAAGCGAATACCGTGAAATCAAATACGTTATTCCAGTAACTGAAGGTTTTCATAAATATCGATTAGATCTTTTAGAGGACCTTTCATTTGCAAATATTTCTATTAAGCAGGGCAATAATAACTTTGTAATTAAGCCACGCTGGATGAATGTTGAACCTGGTGAATATGCTGTTACGGTCACTACAGATAATCTTAGAAGATTATTTATTGAATTCGGTGATTCTGAGAGAGCAGGTCGGACAGTACAAGCAAATAAAACAATAACTTTTGGGATACTTGAAACTTATGGTGAGGTTGATGCCAATCGTTTGAAAGATGCAGCTTTACTTGATGTTCTTACTAATGATGAGCAGCGTGTATCAGTGCGTTTTAAAGTCGGTGGATTGGTGAGACAAGGTGTTGATCCATTATCTGTTTCTGAATTACGTTTATTATCAAGCTATCCTTCACTTTATGACGATGACGCCGTATTTCTGGGGAACTTTGACTATGCGGTCCGTAAAAAGTTTATGAAACGGGCTCAGTTTATTTCTGTCTGGAATGAAACACTTCAAGAGCAACATTTTGCGATTACTTACCGCGACATTAATCATTTAAATCTTGTAGTTGTTGCTAAAAACCCAGATGAGCAAACGACCTTAGAGCAAGATATCTGCAGTTATATTGGTTATTGCGATAACTTGTATAAAGACAAGGTAAATGTACATGACGTAGTAGAAAAGCCATTACCAATAACAATCACGGGCACATTAGCCTCAGTACATAATACTGATATGGTTAAAACCCAAATTATCGAATTAATAGTTCAGCGCTATGGCCGTGAATCGCTTAGCTCAAGCAGGTGGTTAGTGAATGGTTTTAATAGTCAAGAAATGGCAAAGCTTATTAATGACAATATCGTAGCTTTTCAAGACCGGATGAGTGATTTCTCAATCAAACTTTCAAATGAGATTAATAAACCTAATGAATGGGTTTACGTCACTAAAGACAGTATTACAGTAAATATGGAGCGTACAGCTGATATTTCGGGGGCAACATGGACCCTATAAACTTTACACGACCTATTGACGAACACTATGTAAATACTGGCTTAGAGACGGCACTCTCAAAAGCATTTAAGAAAGTATTTGCACAAAACTTTGAACAGTCTCTACAAGACTTGCTCGATTATGGTTGCCCTCACATCGGTAGTAAAACAGTTATAGAACGGTTCTCAAAACAAAATGGACTTGTTGTTTTAAGACGTAATAACACTTCTGACACGTTGATGAGAATTATCTACTCCAATTGGAGCAGTATGGGTAATAAAAGGGGAATAGCCTTTTTAGAGTTCATTTTGAGAATGTTGTGGGGAAAGGACCATTTTCAGATTATCCGGTTATGGCATAGCTTGGAAAAGCTAAAAGAATATCCTATTTATTTATCTGATGTAGAAAAGCCAAATTACTTCTTAACTAGTCGCATTAGAATTGTTTTAGATAAAACAGTTGATGCAAATGAAGTGGTGGAGCTGTCACCTATATTACGGCGTTTAGTACCAGCCAATATTGTTGTTAAAGTTCACTCGATGGCATTTGATAGGGATTTAGGTGCTTCAAGTTTTGCAGCAGCAATAGTAGTAAAGCCATTTGAGATTTATAACTTAATTTAAATCAATAGGTTGTATAACCGTTCTTTTTACTATGCTGGGAATTTATCAGATTATTCTCTGAGATAACCAGCATCAGTTGAAACCTCTAAATGCAATTGATTCCTATTTATTATTGATAATAATATTCATTTGTAATAAAGTTTATAGTTTATGTAGCACTTTTAAAAATATAAAGGTTATAAAAACATGCATTTGAAAAAAAATATTTCGATATTAGTAACTACAAGTATCGTGAGTAGTTCTGTATTAGCTGTAGATCCGATATATGTTGGCACATTACCGCCTTTAACATTCTACGGTACGCCAGATCCTGTATTAGACATAAACCAGATAAATTCAACCTCACAAATCTTTTATCAAGACATGCATAGGGGCATTCATCCTATTTATAATTCGAATCAAACAGCTAGTGTATTCAAGAGTGGAGATAACAGTGATTGTCAAACGCCTAATCCTGTAAGAATTAATAGTGGGGAAAAACTGCATGAAGAAGTTGCTTTTACAACTAATTGGGAAATGCCTTTAAATTATTCTAGAATCTATTATTCACAAGATAAAAAGAATGAGATAGTAAGTGATTTAGGTTTTACCCTAGACAGTACAAGTTTTGGAAAACGATGGGCTGATAATTATGATGTACAGTTAAGAGATAAGGCAATTTATGCTTATCAAAATAAAGTACAGTTTATTAGGCAACTACCCGATGGTGCATTTTCACCTATTTCTGAAGCAAGAGATTATAGTCAAATATCTAATCCATATACTTTACCGAATGGAGATATAGAAACATATACAATAGAAGTTTTTAATAATAGTCCACGCCTGCATCATGGAAACATAAAGAGTAGAAAAAATTTACATGGGATTGGTTGGGAGCAAACAACTGACTCAGCGACACGGATAACTACAATTACCCATACGAATGGCAAAACTATTAAAATAAAACCCGCAGGTAATTCTACAACTGAGGTAACGGATCCTGCTGGAAATGTTTATACTTTCAAATGGAATGGTACACGGCTTGTCGAACTAATTTACCCAAATAATTTGGGGAAAAAAACATATCATTATGGAGAGAATGGAGCTGGTGCGGATCTTCTTACAGGTATTTCTATTGATGGTAAACGTTATTCGACTTATCTCTACGATGGTGAAAGAACAATACAAAGTGGCCGCAGTGATGGAACTCAAACTTTTAAATTAGAGTATGGCAATAATTATACTATTGTAACTAATCCTTTAGGTGCTGTTTCTAAGTATATTTATACAAATGATAATAAAGATAAGTTGACTAAAATCGAACGTAGTGGTGTAAATAATTGTCCAAATAGTAATGCTGTAACTAAATACGATAATAATGGGTATGTTAGTTCTGAAATCGATTGGAATGGAATTGAAACTACTTATCGACGTGATGCAAATGGGCTGTTGATAGAAAAAAGTACACCTGCGAGTAAATCAGTTACCAAATACACTTGGCTTAACTCACCCTATTTAATTAGTAAAGTCGAAAATCTAAAGAATAATATCGTGACATCTGACATCACGTATTCATATTATTCTTCAACTGATACTGCTAAAAATCGTATTAAAAGTATTAAATCTTGTAGTAAAGTTGGAACAACTACCTGTAAAACAATTGGTTATGGTTATACATTCCATAGCAATGGTATGCTTAAAGATGTAGCAATAAATACTAATGAAAAAACATCAACTTATACTTATGATGCTATAGGGAATCTTATTCAATATAAAAACCCTTTAGGTCATATTACAACTTATTCTAATTATGATGGTTTGGGTAATGTCGGTAAAATTACTGATCCAAATGGGTTTGTAATTGAGTTTAGCTATGATGCACGTGGACGTGTCATAAATAAAAAAGAAACTCTAGCCAGTGATCAAATTCGTACAACCACCTATCAATATGGAGCTTTTGGAATTACGCAAACTGAAACTAACGGTATGCGTGAGACGATTAATTATAATGATAACGGTACAGTTGCGAGTATAACAAACGGGACAGGTAACACGATCTTAAGTGGACAATATTTTACTTATTCTAAATTAGGAAAATTATTACGTGTAGATTATAAGGAAGGTTCTAATATTCGCTTTAGTCAGATAAAAGAACATAATCAACTTGGATGGACGACAGCAAATAAAGGGAATAACGCGCAAAAAATCACTTATGAATATGATGGAAATGGAAATATCATCAAAGAAACTGACTCTTTTGGAAAAATCACTACATATGCCTATGATGCGAATAACTATTTAAGTGAAGTGAAACGACCAGATGGTTCAACTACCCAAACAATCTATGATGCCAATGGTAATTTGACTTCCATAAAAGATGGTAAAGGTAATACTACAAGTCATACCTATGATGGCTTTGGAAACTTATTATCATCTCAAAGCCCAGACAAAGGATTAACAAAATTTAGTTATAATGTCGATGGAAACGTAATTCAGCTGACACGTGCCAATAATATAGTTACCACATATACTTACGATGTATTAGGACGTCAAACTAAAGCGCAGACTGGTACTCAAGTGCATGCATGGGTATATGATAATTGTACAAATGGTAAAGGCCGTTTGTGTGGAACATCGGATGGTACAAGCTCTTCAGGATATGGATACAATAAAGCTGGACAAATGATTGTTCAGACCAGAGTGATAAACGGTACAAATTATCAAACACATTGGTCCTATGATAACTATGGACGTTTAAGCAGTGAAAGTTTTGCAAATGATAGTTATAAAATATCATATGGCTATGACACTTTGAGCAGAATCAATACAGTTAAAGTTCGAGTACAAGGTGCTGATAAAGATGTAGTTAAAAATATTACATATGAACCTTATGGTGATATTAAAAGTTGGACATACGGGAATGGTTTAACACGTACAACTAGTTTTGATAAGGATTATAGAATTACTGGTATTAATACAGAGGCCATTCAAAAGTTAAGTCATAGCTATAATACAAATAACTTGATTAGCAATGTTGATAATAGTCTAGAAGTAAATCGATCGGCTACTTATACTTATGATGCTATAGGGCAACTTACTAAATCAGCTTCTACACAATATACAGAAAGTTGGACTTTTGATAAAAATTCAAATCGAAGCACTCGAGTAGGTAATACTAACCTAACAACAAATTATCAAACTAATATTGGAAATAGATTAGCCAGTACGACAACAACTGAAGCAAAAAGCTTTAGCTATGATGTGCTTGGAAATTTAATTAAAAAAACTGGTCATGGAGGGATTGTAGATTACAGCTATGATGGCTTTAATCGCCTAAAAACTGTGAAAGCTGGAAGCAACAGTACAAGTTATGATTATGATGTATTTAATTTGCGAACTAGGAAAACTGGTGGAGCTGGCAACGTAAATTATATTTACTCCCCAGATGGCAGATTATTAGGTGAATCAAATACTTCAGATACTAATATCAGTACAGCTTATGTTTGGTTGTATGGACAGGTAATTGGTGTGGTCCGCAACAATACATTAAATTTTGTACATAATGATCATTTAGGAAGACCTGAAGTTTTAACTAATGCCTCTAAGACTATTGTATGGAAATCTCAAAATAACAGTTATGACAGCAATGTGATTCAAAGCAGTATTGGACAATTTAACATTGGTTTACCAGGTCAATATTATGATGTGGAATCTGGGCTTTGGTACAACTGGAATAGATATTTTGATGGAACTGTAGGTCGTTATACGCAACCTGACCCAATTGGATTAGCTGGTGGAGTAAATACTTATACGTATGTTGGGAATAATCCTGTGAATTTTATTGACCCCTATGGTTTATGGTCATTAAGTATTGAAGGTTATTATGGTGTAGGTGGTGGTGCTTCAATTAGTTATAACAATGGGACATTAGAAGTTACTGGTAAACTTGGTGTCGGGCTTGGTGCAGGGGTTGGTCTTGACCCTAATGGCAAACCTTCGAAACATGCACTGGATTGTGGTTCAGGTGCTATCGCAAGAACTAATTCAAAACTAGAAATGGGGGCGGGAATTGGACCAATAGAAGCTACACTTTTCGGAGTTTCAGGATATACAGGGAATGGACTTGTACAATCAGAAAAAGGTGGTGATTTTCAATTTAACAAACCTCAATTAGTTATACCTGGTGTTACTGTCGATCCTTCGAAAAAGTTTTCATGGCGTATAGGGGGAAGTGTGGGCGGCAATGTTTCTGCAGAATTCGGTCATTATTCTAATTGGTAATTATCATGAAAAAATTTATAATTTTTGCTGTAATAGGTTTATTAATTGCCCTTTTAGTTGAGCCAGTACTAGATAAAGCAATGAAAAGTGATGAAGACACTAAATACATTGAAAAAATACTTTCTGATGACTCTAAATTAAAGAAGGATTACGGAGAGGTTGAAAGCTATAGTATTGTTTCTAAAGGTAGGTTTTCTGGTTCGCCTAGTTTACCTGCCCATAACCATTATAAAATCCGTATTCAGACAAAAAATAATAGCCAAGTTATATTTCTTAATATATTTAAGGATGAATCAGGGAAATTATTAAAGTATGAATACTCTGATTAATAATTATATTTTGGAACTGTTGAGTTAGCGCTCAAAGACAAAATGATTTCATAGTCCTGTACATAAGTTCAGGACTTTTTTATATGCAACAAGATCAAATTACTGTTTTAGTAGGAATTGCTGAAGGAATTAATAAGAATGATGAAAACCTCTTGGTTGATCACTTCTTAGGGTATGCAAACCGAGAATTAGAACCACAAGAAATTGATAATGTAGTTAAAGGGGAAATGGTTGAAGGCATCACAGCCTACAAGCAAGGGCACTACTATAAGATTTCATCTAATAATGAAAAGCAAAATGCCAATGACTTTGAAATTAGCATTCACTTCCAAGATGGCCCAATCTCAGAACATGGTATTAATGGGGCGACCAGTGAAGCGTTATTACAAATCCTAATCCACCGTACAAAGACTTTGGATGAAAATTTCCCAAGTGAGTTCAACAAACAAGCGATTGCTTATATGGAAAGTGCGTTGAACGAATTTAATAAGCGAACATCCGAGCGCCGTGCTCGTGGTGTTGAAGGCACACTTGTTAAGTAATTGGGTGAAGTATGCGATTAAGTATTTTTTGTCGAAAGCGTGGTTGTTCTCAATTAATTGACTTATCTGAAATGGATTGTATGCAAGTATCTAAAAGTGATCATAGAGGCAGCATGGTTTATGAGAGCTTTTATGATGTTTTTATCTCTCTTAAAAGTGGATACATCTTTGATGCAACCCTAGAAGATAAACAACATGACAAGCTACTGGAAATGATTAAGTTTGATCAAAAGATATGATCTGGAACTGATTAAAATTCGATAGCTAATGAACTGAAACAATAGCCCCAAACAGCATTGGGGCTATTTTTATGGCTAGCAGAAATAGAAAGACTAAAGTTCTCTCTTACAACCTACATGATCGATGCCGTAAATATACTGGTGTAGATCGAAGTAATGTCGATGTAGGCGCAATGATTAATTTGATTAATAGTGACCATGTACAAGAGATGGTTTCTACTAATTCATTGCAGGGCTTTTACGGACATCATATTCGACAGCGCTATGGTATGGTGCCGCCTGAAACGGTGATCATAAAAGGTAGAATCGTATATCTTTCACGGGCATTTAAAACAATTGAGTTGCGTGCTTCAAATGATGGAACGGTTGAACACCGAGAAGAGTTTTATGATAACGAACCTGGTGAGATCGCATTACAAGATTATAAAGCTCAAGCGGGTGGCTTTAGTACATCAGTTAATTACAAGAATATCGGTGGTCGTCTCATTCCAACGGGCTTTTTTGGTTTTGACTTTGTTGCACAGCCTAACTATGCAAGTAATGTCGGTGATGGTCAGTTATTTGATGGTTTATTTGTTCCTGAAGAGCCAGAAGGCATTGTTTCTTGTTTTGATAGTGCAACTGATATTTCTCAGTTATCGCCCTCTGAAATTGTTATTGCTCAATTGCTTGAAGACCAAATCTTCCAGACTTACGACAATATCAACAGTCAGATCCACCTTTTAAATGAGTTGGGTAATGCCCAAGGTTTAGTAGGTGAATTATCCGATGAAATGGCGAAACAAAAACGCCGTCAAGAACTAAGAGAAGAACGTAAAAAAGACCTTTATACAGGCATGGTTCATGAAGTTAAAAGCTTTGATTCAGTACAGCAACACGCCGTACAAGTTCTTCAAGGTTTGGACCAACCAAATGTAAAAGAGAAACAGCCGAAGCCGAAAAAGTCTTTTGGCAATATTTTTAGTGTATGGGGGTAAAAATGAATTACCCCAATGATTCACTAAAAAGCATTCAAAATGCTTGGTATAAGCAGCTTGTTAATTTTCGGGCTTGGTATATGCCTGAGACGCAATTAACGGCTGACTGGAAATTAAGAGCCATTGGCGGCGCTATAAAAGCATGTCCGTCACGGATGATGGATGATTCAGAGGCGATGCTTTCTGAATACAGAAAAAGTCAGAAGCATGATGAAGGGTCAAAAGTACTTTTACCCGTAATGCTCACAGCTACAGCTCTTACAGATCAGCCGCCTGATGTTAACCAGTTATTACCAGTCCCTGATTTCATTGAGACAATTATTGATGAAAAGCGGGTTAAGGTTCGACTGGTACCAACAACAGTAAGAGCTCAAATCGCATTCTTTGCCACTAATCCTAATGACTTACGCTCAGTCATTGATCAATTTTGCGCGTATATGTCTAGCAGTGATAACCGCCGTTTCAACGTGCCTTTCCAGCAATGGAATGAGCATGTTGTTAATTCAAATTTCACCGCTTTTGAAAATGAGCTTTTTCCATCCCCAGTCCCTAGTGAAGCAATCAACCTTTCTATCTCAACTGTAGATATTCAGCTAGTCGGTTATACGCCAAATGTCATTGGTTTTGGAGGTCCTTTTGACCAAAACACGGGTAATGGCTATGAACCTGACGGATCAGCGGTGGAACAGCCCGCAATTAACGACAAGGTCGTAGTGCAAGCTGACCAATACACGCCACTCGATCACCAGCGCGTGAAGGGTGACATTGAGACAGGTGAAATTACAGTTGAGCGTATAGATGACTGACTTAATCGATAAAGCACAAGAAAGTGCTGAATATTTACTACAGCAAGAAATTGCGAACCGGTGCCGTTTTGAAGGTGAATCTGAAAAAGAATGCCTTGAGTGTGGTGAAGAAATCCCTGAGCGACGTAGAGCTCTTGGTGGCGTGAAGTTCTGTATTGAATGCCAGACCAAGTTAGAACGAAAACGGCGTTAGGGGAAAATGCTATGTCTGAAATTATTCGTATAGACAGCCGTGTTGCCGGTTTCTCAGATCAACCGATTCGTTTAATTGGAGCTGTTTTTGCTGACACTGGCGAGCTAGTGATCCAAAAGACTGAAGTTTATTCAAATTTACCTGTACCAATTAAATTAAGAGATCAAACGGTTGTAGTGACTGACTCCCCAGATCAGGTACAAAACTGGCAATTAAGTTTCAATGCCAAAGAGCACTTAGAAGAAGTGATTTCAATTTACCAAGCTCGTTTCAGAGCAAAGTTAATTGAAATTGAGCCGAAGCTTAACCAGTACAACCCAAAAAACGTACTTGAAATCCGTAAAGTCGATAAAAACGGTCTTCAGCAAGAGTTTGATAGCAGCAGTTTAAACAACGGGCACATTGCAATCCTTTTAGCGGTTTGGGCAAGTACAAAAATTGCTAAAGGTTATTCGATTACTGAGGGGAACCAGTTTGAAGAAGATGCAGTAGATCAAACCATGCTTCCTTTTTCATTCTTTTAATTGATGGTGTTTTTACGGTATGGCTTTAGCACCATTGAAAGAAATCCCTGAATGGTGGGAACTTTGTGAACGTTATCGATACGACATCTATGCTTTCGCCGTAGAAGCTTTAGGTGTCGAACCGACATGGCAACAAGAATTACTTTTTGAATCAATAGCCTTTGATGGTAGCCGTACCTCCGTTGCTTCGGGCCATGGCTGTTTTGGTAAAGGCACATTAATCAAATTAGCCAATGGGAAATTTATACCTGTTGAGCGTATTAATCTAAATCATAAGATCCTTGCTGCAGATGGCAAAACAGAGCTGGACGTAATAAAAACAGTAACCGGTTATCAGGAAATGTTCCGGTTTGAATATGAGAATGGTAAGGCTCATACCTTTAATAAATCTCATATCCTTTGTTTAATCTCTTTATACGATGGTAACGGCTGGTCAAAGGGCGACAGGATTGAATTGCTTGTTTCCCAGTACATGAATCTTAAGCCAGAAAATAGAGAACAGTTTGCATCCTATCGGCTTGAAGATGGGGAAATTAAGCCTTTAAAAATCTCATTGGTAACTGGGCTTGGTGAAGGCAAATATTACGGCTTTGTACTTGATCCAGATCCATTCTTTTTAGGTGAAGATGATTTAGTCCTTCATAACACTGGTAAAACTGCCAGTGCGGGTATTGTTGCCCTGTGGCATCTCTTGTTTTTTGATGAATCAATCATGATGTTTACTGCCCCGCAAATCGGGCAGTTAAAAAAACAAGTTTGGAAAGAAATCAGTATCAATCTAGCGCGATTGAAACAAGGGCCTTTGGCATGGCTCGCTGATTATGTTGGGTATCAGTCAGAACTGGTTTATATCAAGGGATATAAAGAAAAGTGGTATGTCTTTGCTAAGACTGCACCAAAGCATCAGCCAACTAACCTCGCTGGTAACCACGGCGATAACTATATGGTGTGGGTCGATGAGGCCAGCGGTGTAGATGATGCTGTACTTGATGTGGCGTTTGGTGCTTTAACGCATGAAGATAACCGCGCTGTAATGACTTCTCAGCCTACCCGTAACGCGGGTATGTTCTATGAGACTCATCACAAGCTAAGTCATCGGGCTGGTGGGGTATGGATTGCTTTAACTTTTAACGGGGAGGAATCACCCCTTGTAAGTAAGCAATCTCTAGAAGAACAACGGCAAAAATATGGTAGCCGTGACGATGCACAATACAAAATTCGTGTACTTGGTGAATTTCCTGATTTATCCGATGAGTTCTTAATAACCAAGCGTCAGACAGAAGAAATGTATGTTGGCGCAAGTATTTTTGATGACCATCAATTCGGCTATATTATTACCGTGGACGTGGGTGGTGGTGTAGGTCGAGATGACTCAGTTATTGTAATTAGTAAGGTTTGGGGTGAGGCTCAATGGGGAGAACGAGCTCGCCGTGTAGAAGTGGTAGATATTCCGCTGTGTAAAAACCGAGACGATATTCTTGAACTATTCGCAAAAATTAATGAATTACTTTTACAGTATCCAAATGCAAACTTAGTTGTAGATGATAACGGTGCTGGTAAAGGCTTAGGCCAATACTTGAAAAAACAAGGCATTTTCTATGTGCCTGTATACTGGGGTTCACAGTGCTTTAGTAACGATAACCGCAAAGAGTTTACAAATAAGCGTTCCTTAGCCTACGTTGGATTTGCTCGAGCAGTCGCAAGTGGCCGCTTTAAGATGAAAACGAAAAAGCACCATGTAAAAATTAAAGATCAATTGATCCACATTCCTTACCGCTTTGATGACTTTGCTCGATATAAAATTTTGAGTAAGGATGAGATGAGACGTATGGGTATTAAGTCGCCCGATTTAGGTGATGCTTTTGCTTTCTTATTTTTAGAAAATGTTCATTACACAGAAGCATATGAAACTGTAAATGTAACGGATGATACGCCAGAAGGCCGAGAACAAGCGGATCGTAAGTCTAGATTTGAAGCTTTAAGACAAGCTGCAGAAAATGATCAAGCTAATGGAACTGACCCCTAAAATAACCTTGAGCCATAGCTACCATAGTTAAATAAATCATATGGGTGAGTTATGGCTATTAACTTCTTTTTAACTGATGTTGGTCGGAATGCTTTAAATAAAGTTGGTGATGTCGCTAGTTTTGGTGGGGAATTGACACATCTTGCCGTTGGGACAAGCAAATTCGATGCGTCAAAAGAGGCAAAAACTTTAACTACACTTAAAAATGAGTTAGCTAGATTTTCTTTAAATGGTGGAGATGTAGATTCAGAAACGGGCACTTTACGTTTTGTGATGAGTATTGAACCTACTCTAACAATGGAAGTATTTGAGTTAGGGATTTATCTATCAGATGGTACTTTACTTGCGGTTGCTTCAACGACTACAGCTGAATCAATCATGTCGTTACATGCAAACGTTGTTGCAATACTGACATTTGGATTTGTTTTAACTGACGTTAATCTAGATAAAGTAACAATTAAGATTGATCCCAATACTCCAATTGCTGTCATGTTGATGAACCAGCATAGCGCTGATGAAGATCCACACCCGCAATACGGCGCATTAACTCGTAAGCTTATGACCGAACATAATGCACACGAAGATCCACACCCACAATATGCATTTAAGAAGGACGTGAAGACCAAGGATGATGATTTACAATATCAGATCGATGGTTTAGATACTTCATCTAAAAATTTAGTAATACAGCTAATAGATTTAAAAAAATATTTAGATTCTCAATATCCAAAACTAATTGGTGCAGGTGTCAATGTTGGGAAGACCGCAATTATCGATTTAGGTGGAAAAGTAACGGATTTACGTGACTCAAAATATGCTATTCAACTTACACCAGAAAGTTCTCATGAGGGATGGTCAATCACTCGGGCTGAAAAATCGTTCTCTTATGAAGTTTGGAATCGTTCAGGTCAAAATCGAATTGACTATTCAGGTGCCGTTAGTTGGTCCGTTCTTCAGGTAGCAGCAGAAACACTAAATGATGGTAACGGCGATTACACTGTACCAGGCGTTTATATTATTCCAATTCAGCCTAAAGAGCTAAAAGAGTTCATTCTAGTTGGCGCTGGTGGAGCTGGGGGCGGCAGTGTATGGGAATTAGGAGTTTTGGCCCACGGAACACATGGTACTGATACACGCTTACGTTTAAATGAGCTTGATTTGGCTGTTGTCGGTGGTGGGAAAGGCGGGACAAGCGGCCAATGGTCAAATGGTAGTGCGTTCTCTAACGGTGCAGGTGGTTTAGCTAGTGCAATTACGGTTACTTCAAGCATTACGGAAATTTCTAGAAAACTCGGTAATGCTGGTACAGCTGCAAACCAGTTGAACCATAAAGGCGGTGCTTCTGTAAGTACAGTTTCAAACTGGGGTGCGGGTGGCGATGGTGCAAATGGTGTTGGTGATGATGGCTGGGCACTTGGCGGTGGTGGTGCCAGCGGTGGTTTACTCATTTGTAGATATTCCAATACATCCGAAAAAATGCAGTACATGACTCTAGTTGTTGGCGAAGCTGGGCATATAACAGAAAGTAATGGTAATAGCGGTAAAACGGGTATTGGCGGCTTTGCCCGTGTAAGTACTGTTTCAGCATAAGCAGGTGAAACAGTATGAGAAATGATTATCGAAATGCTATTAGAGACCTAATTCACCGAAATCTTCAACGAAACAATATTCAGAATCTGATTGTTTGGGAAATCAAAGAGGATGAATCACAAGATCCATCACTCTTAAGCTACAAACTTTATGGTTCACGAAATCAAATTGATGCGGTTCTTGTGGCTTGTGGAGCCAATGGTATTTGGGAAAAGTTACCACTTCAAAAGGTAGCATTTCCAAGGCTTGCAGATTTATTAAAACTTCAAAAAGAATATTTGCAGGATAATTAATATGTCAGAGTTCAAGCCAGATGATTTCCGCCGTGCTCAGCTTCAATTAAATCAGTCTTTGCAAAACGGTGCAGTACGTAGAGATCAACAGAGTCGTCAAAAAGCGGACAGGGACCAAAGGGCGTTTGCTGAAAAAGAAATTGAATATGATGATTGGGGACGAAAGATCCCTAAACCTATGTTCTTGCGGCCACATGACATTTCGCAAGGTGAAAAATACGATGTTGAACGGGTTCTTTTTACAACCTTAGGTCAGCAAAATGGAGAAGTGCCAAGGCGTATCACCCGTGATGATATCTTGGCATTTCAAGAAAACATTCAACTTTTAAAAGATCAATATAGTAAAGGTATTACCCCTCAAAACATCATTAATTTAAGCCGACAAGATGATATTGATCGGGCAAATGAGCAAATCCATTTGGCGGTACCAGTAAGTAGAAAAGCAGGTTTAGTGCATTTACTCACTAATGCCGGTCCAAAAAGTAAAGTCTTAAATCACCACGTTGAAATTGAGTTCTCAAACTTTAAATCAGTTGTTTTTGATATTGATAAACAAGCCTCAAGTACTGTTAAAAACCGTTTGGCTAAAGGGAAAATCAAATTCCAATGTGATTGTGAGCGACATACGTTTTGGTATCGATACATGGCAACTATTGGTGGTTATAACCTAGGTCGAGATGAAGGAGGTTTCCCGAAAATACGTAACCCTCACTTGTCTGGTGTGGCTTGTAAGCATGTTTTGCGTGTTGTTAAGTGGATAGGTTCACCATCAGGCATTGCATATCTTAAAAAAGAAGTAGAGAAAGACCGCCAGAAACAAGTTGGTGCTCGATATAAGCAAACTGATAAGCAAATTCAGAATTCGATTAATGAACAAGTAAAAGATTTGATGAATGGTTCTACGAAACCAATCAAAGCAAATATTCAAAAAGCTGAAAATGAAATGATGCGTAGAGCAGATAAAGTTGCGAAAAAGCTCTTAGAACGCGAATTAAAAACCCTCAAACGTTTTGAGATTGAAACGGTAAGAGCAAGTCAAATTGAAAGAATTCAAGCCTTGCATAAGTCAGGTGCTATTGATCAGGACATGTTAAATGTCTTCATGAAAGGTTTAGGTAAAAATGCTAAATAGATCAGTAAATCAAGTTGCTAATGGTCGCCGTTTAGCAGCGAGACGTGTTGTTATGAATGCATTAGCAAGTATTCCAGCACAAGTTTGGCGTAAAGAAGTGATTTTCAATAATCCAGCTGAAGATTCAAAACCAATAGATCCTTTATCTTTTGAAGCAAACACACTATCGATTCAAGACGAGCCTAACTACAAGTATGAATATAAAGGCGCTGCTTATGTTCATTTCGATAAATTTAATGGTGGCTATATTCAAAAGAACTTCTCTATGAATAACCCCTCGGATTTGGTGCTAACTGCTCAAGTAGAGCCATTTAATGATGAGTTGGACGATGTATTGGAAAGGATAATCAACATTCCCGACATGATCCTAAAAGAAGGGGATCTTTTAGGGTTAATGATTTATGAAAATTTAATGTTGTGGTTTGAAATCGTAAATATCACTGGTTTTAGCCTCATGGCAGATTTTGGCAGTAAGTATGTTTTAAACCGTAGAGATGATTTGTTTATTGCACCTATGGGTGATGGAGAGAGTTAATGAGTTATTTAGTTTTTAATGAAAAAGGTAAAAAGGCTGGTGATATTGAAATAGCCGCACAATGTACTTCTGCAATTTTCAATTACCAGGTAATCGGGAACGGGGCAGAAGTAGAATTTTTCGGAAGTAATGTTCCGAATGCTGACCCACAAAATGATTTACATTGGGTGCCAATTATTACATTAACAGCTGCTGCACCGGATACAGAACCGTTTCGTCAACATTGCTGGGATAAGCTCCGTTATAAAGTGAAAACTGGTGATAGTGTGGAAATTTATGTTTCTAGTGGTGTAAGCGGATAGCTATATCAATAAAGGGCTGAGATTGTCCTTTAGCTACATTTTCTTTGTCCTCATTTTTGGGGACTTTTTTATATTTGGAACCGACCAGAATCAAGAAAAAACTCACATGTCAGACTTTGGTTATCTTAAATAGAAAGCCAAAGGCTGGTTTAAAATGACTGTTTTATCAGACGAAGTTCGTAAAAAGTATGATGCGCAACGTATTGCTACAGCTCAGTGCCAAAATTACTATTTTAAAGGTACAGATGAATTTGAAAATGGATTCGATAGTGCTCAAGTAGAATCAGGGGAATACCCAGAAGTTTTAAAAGCTATTTTTGATTCCATTGGTATTGAACATGCACCTGAAGTTGATAAAGCTGTGATGTATGGGGTAGCACAATACCAAACTCGTCATGGTGGGGAATTACCACATCCCTCAATTATCGCAGCTGCATTAACTGCTGGTTTAACCGGTGCTAAACAAGTTACAGCATTACCTGCTGAAGCACTTAGTTACTACGACAGCCTTAATGAATCAGGTTTTGATGATGTTAATCATCAACATCATGAATCTGTAAGTATTGTACCAGCCATTACCGTGGCAACCATTGCCAACGTTATTGCGTATGCAACACCTATTGTTGCAATGATTCCGAACTCTAATGGTTCTAATGAAGTTCCTCTTGTATCAATTCGCTTTGTCACCAATCGTGACTTTGGTGCAATGAAGAAATCAGAATACTTAGATGGTGCGAATGCTTCTAAGCCATATGTAGAAGGGCGTTTCCGTTTTGCCTTGTCGAATGGCGGTGCAGGTGTAACGTACTCGGTAACAGCACGAACTTCTTACGATGACTACAAAGCTAAAACACCCGATGCTAATGCAAAATTATTGCCGTTTCTTGCCGGTAATGTATCAATCAAAATTAACGGTAAAGAAGTCGCACATACCCGTAATCGCACAAAGTCAAAACTAACAGGCAAGATCTCCGCTATTGCAGAAAAAGATGTTGTAATCAATGGTGTTGAATACCGTGTAGTCGGCAGTGAAATTGATATTACAGCTAGTAAAATTAGCGTGACATTAAATCAAGCCTTACCAGCTGGTGCAAAAGTTGAAGTCCATCTAGTTGCAGATTTTGATGCTCGTGATGGCAACAATAACTACTTGATGATTCCGGTCGGTGTAGATTTTGAGCCTGAGTACGAAAATTTGGTGGCATCACCAATTATGGCACAGGTTACTTTATCAACTTTATTGCAATCTCAAGTGAATAATGAGCTTAAGCTTGGTTTTCTGGGACAAGCTTTAGCAATTGTTCAAGGAAAAATTTTCTTGGAACAAACTGTTCGATTGTTAGGTGAAGCTAAAGACTTGGCTGAGTACTCAAAACGTGAAGTTACTTTTGATGCGTCTCGTGGTGTGACTGGTAAATTAGCAGCTGCATTTAATACTACTGCGGATTTGTTTGGCGAAGTAAATAAGTTTATTTCCGCTGCTAAATTGGACATTAACCAGCGTACTGGTGGCTCTACTGTTGCATATGATCTATATGTCGGTGACAGTGGAGCAGTCTTCTTTAATCAGTTGTCGAATGATAAAATGCCGACAAAAACGGGTTATACCGCTGGTTACGGTCAAATTGTTCGCATCGGAACCCTTGCCGATGGTACCAATGTTTATCATGCGCCTTCAGCCCAAGAGCTTGTAGCAGAAGCAGATACTGCTTTTGATATGCTTTTAATTGGTCGAGGAAATGAACCAATTCGAGCGCCGTTTGTAGGCTTCATTCAAACTCCATTATCTGTTATTGAAACACGTCCAGATGCACGTGAATCAGTATTGACCTTAATTGGCTCACAAGCTGCAGAAATGAACCCGTTCGAACGTTATGCAGATCAGGGCTATGTCATCCACTGTATCAATATGCCTTCCCTCAAAAATTCGTAATACATGACCTGAAAGGCGCGTTTCGATGCGCCTTTTTTATTCTAATTCTTGTAAGGAAAAGCTCATGGCTGGAACAACTCAGAGTACCGATGAAACATTAACGTCTACAGATGATCAAGCTACTATCAAACAAAAAAATACCCGAAGTAAAACCAACAAAACTACAGAAACTCAAAATACCCAAGCTGGTGATGAAAAAGCTTCAGATCAAGGAGATTTATTAAATCCCCAAGACCAAGATAACAGCGACTCCAAAGCAGAAAATTCAACACCAGATGAAGTAAAAATCAGTGAAAAGGTCAATAATGAAACCGAATCAAAAGTAAATGAAATGGACAAAGAAGAGGTCAATACAAAGCCTCAAGAAACAAGTTCTTCTACAAACACTCAACTCATTGATGGACCATTAGCAGAAGCAAAGGGCAATAACGTAGATCTTTTAGTTATTAACGTGACTAATAACAGTTTTACAACTGTTCTAGAACCTTTATCACGTGTTGCTCTCGAATCAGGTAAAACAACTAGCATTACGTGCCATAACCAAACATTTAAACATCAGGTCCTTGAAAACTTACGACAATTGAAAGGGCTAGGTAAAAACTTAACAGTTGAGTAATAAGATGACTAGTTTAATTATTGATGGCACAAACCCAATTATGGACGCTGTAGGTGATCTACCAACTCAGCGGGTTATTACTTTGCAGAATAACGGTTTAAATGACATTACAGAACCATTTTCTCAAGTCAAAGTAAAAGCTGGTGAAAAATTTACTTTTACTTTGATTGGTGATGAAGCTTATAAGCAATTACTTGGGAATTTAGATCAAATTAATGGTTTAAAAGGAAGTGTTCTTGAGATTGTACCTTCTGAACCAGAAGTACCAGCGGAACCAGTTGGTGCCTTGTAAAAACAAAGTAATTTTAAAAACCACTTTCGAGTGGTTTTTTTACATTGGAACTAGCTAGGAAACAGTTTATGCCCAGAGCTCAAAATACCTAAAACAAATAGCCTTGGGCGTGTAATGTAATGAATATACTTGCTCTATCGAGTACTGGTGAGCTATCCCTCGTAGCAGGGGCAAGCCCATCACTCAAATTAGAATTTGATACATACAGTTATCTTGCTAATGCTGAAATCAACGTGGCTTTTTTTGCAAAAGTAACTAGCCCACGTGGTCCAGCTGATATCACAATGCGTTTGATAATTAGAGATGCTGTTACTGGTGATCTGATTGTTTCTGTGCAGGGATCAGTAGACGGAGATATTGAAACCTCTACTTCTATTGTGGCCGTAGCTGATGCCAAAGAATATTTCGAGAAATTTGAATTAACGCTAGGCATTGATGCGTTACAAGCAATTCTCAAATCAACTGCATACAACGAAGTTAATAGTTTGGGCAGAGCTTCAAAAACATTGGCTTTAGAGGATGAAGCTTTACCTTCATTTAATGCAGATGAACTATATAAAATTCTCATAAGCCAATTAGATGCTCCAGCATATCTGACATTACCTAATCCCCATGATTTACCAATTTATGTTGCCGCTCAACGAGCAGCAACAAAATTACGTGTTCCATTAGATGCAGAAATTGACCCAACATTTACGGCAGAGCAAGCGGCCCAATTTGCTAAAAGTGTGGATGCCCAATCTCAGTTTGTGCAATTTATATGGAGTCCTAACCTTTGTCGGGCTCGTGATGCAGTCACTCTTAGAGGCCGTAAAGTACCTGCGTATTATTTAGGTCACTATATTGGCGATAAATTATTACGAAATGCCAAGTTGAATAAACAGGGTTTTGCACCTTTGAAAGACGCCGTAGCATGGAAAAGCTATCCATTTACAGCAAAAAACCTTAGCCAGATGCCAGATATAGATCTTGAAGATGAACAAATTCAAGAAATGTTAGCAAAGGCTAAAGTCAATGTAGTCCGTCCTGTGAAATTTGAAACGACTTTATTTGTTTTAAGTGATGTTCTTACTCAGTATCAAAGCAAAAACAGTGCACTACGGTTAATTCCAGCTGCTGAAATTTCTGCTCGTGTTACTAATAAGTGTATTGAGATTCTTAAAACATACATGTTTCAAGCTACGCCAGATTTTATCAAAAAAGCGGGTGATGACATTCAAGCGTTCCTTGAAGGTGCTTCGAGTGAAACGACTGGTTGGTTAAAAAATGCTGAAGAACTTGGTGGCAAGCCTTTTGAATTTTCCTTAGTCCCAGATACGGATTTCCCATATGAGCGGGTCCGCCTTTATTTGGCGCATGGTGTAGTAGGTACTACTCGCGCTGTAATTTTCGATGACGATGTTTTAGTTAAATAATTTAAGGATCTTAAAAGATGAATCCATTTGGCCCAACCACACACAAACCTTTAGAATTACGTAAATTTGATTCAGCAGCTGAGCAAATTTCGATAGTTGCAAATAAGGTATCTAGTACTGACCGAGAGCAACAGTCAGTTATTGAACAAGTACGTCAAATTGCTCTAAACATCCTTTCTGATACGGTGGATGCTATTAGCGAAAATCAGCTTGAAGAAGATGAGATGGGCATTGATTATTTGGATGGATTAATTATTGATGCTTTGGGGGATGCAAGTGATGCTATATATGAAAATGCATTAATGTCTTCTCTTTCCGATGCTTTTTTAACATTTGGTGTGGTAGATACTGATATTGAAGAAATTTTCAGTGAAAATGTCGAAGCAGCAGATGTAGCCTTAGAAGCAGCTGTAAATACCGTGCTCGCTAATATGCCTGACGAAGGACCAGAATTAGAGGAACTGATTCGAGAATTCATTTTCGGTGAAGCTGATGAAACAGAAGAAGGCTTTGATTCGGTTGCCAAGAAAATTAAAGCTCGTAACGGCGCATTTAGCCAGCGAAGCGTTAATGGCCGTAAAGTCCACTATCGCGGTGTTTTAGCTATTCGTCAGGGACAGAGAACCGTTGTTAATAAGCGATTACCAGGCCAAAAGGTACGTTTAACCTCGGCTCAAAAATCTGGTATGAAGAAGGCGCGTTTACATGCTTTTTCCGCAAATGCCATCCGCAAGCGTTTACGATCATTTAATAAAGGTAAACGTTTAGGTATTTATTAATCGCTCAATAGGTAAAGTCATTGATTTGGCTTTACCTTTAATACAATAAATTGAGGAAATAAGCATGAATACAACACAGATTTTAGGTGAAGCGCCGGGCATCCAATATCAGAAAAAAACTGATAAAACTGAAGCTACAACAAATC
Organism: Acinetobacter calcoaceticus; assembly: GCF_900520355.1. Classification (NCBI taxonomy): domain Bacteria; kingdom Pseudomonadati; phylum Pseudomonadota; class Gammaproteobacteria; order Moraxellales; family Moraxellaceae; genus Acinetobacter; species Acinetobacter calcoaceticus. The sequence goes on from NZ_LS999521.1 coordinate 1,652,653, forward strand.
AGTCTTTAACCAACACAATCATTATTGGCCGTTTTAAGCGTGGTCGTTTTGATGAACCCATGACGATTCATAAAGGGAATATCCGTGGGCAACTTGGCTATGACCCAAAAAACCCTGACTACATTTGCGTACAAGAATGTCTTGAGCGTAATGTACCTTCGGTGCAAGTACTCCGTGTCGCGCCTAATATTGGATAACTAATCTAAGATAAAAATAGCTGCCTTAGAGTAGCTATTTTTAATTAAATTAATAATTTTATTTTTTTTAGAAATATAAATTAATAATTATTTTTATGTTTATATAACAATTAATTATAATTTTATTTCAATTTAAATATAATTTATATAGCTCATATCTGAGATCTTAATTTATTTAAAGTTTCTTATATGGACTTTTAGTTTTTAATTTAATTAAATTTAATATAAAATATAGTTCAAATATGAACTTTTAATTGCCTTAAGGTTTCAAATATGGACTACAAAGGAAAGTTTTTTCCGCTAGACGCTGAAAATTTTATAAAAGATTTAAGTCAATTGATAAAATTTTATCGATTAGAAAAGAACATGCGTCAAGTAGATCTGGCAGAGGCTGTAGAGGTTTCATTATCGACTATAAAGCGCATTGAGAACGCTGATACTTCGGTAGAAACAGGAGCACTACTTAAAACGATTTGGTACTTAGGAATTTTAGATAAGTTAAACCAGTCCTTACCAAAAATAAAAAAAGAAGAAGTTATGCATAAACGTATTCGAGTTGGTGTTGTAAAGGATGAGGATTTTTAATGAAGCAGACAATATATTTATATATTCAAGCGCCTGATACAACTGAGTTTGTAGTTTTAGGTCGTTTAACTGTCGCTAATGATAAAGGGGAGTTTATCTATAATCCTTCATATCCGATCAATTGGGTACCAGATGAAATACAGTATCCATTAAGAAAGGGACATATATATGAAGTAAATGAAAATAAGGGCATACCTAATTTTGTAATGGATATTGTTCCTGATGCTTGGGGCCAAGTAGTGCTACAGAGAATTTTTGGTGCAGAAAAAGATACCCCATGGACAAGTTTAGATTACTTAATTCATTCAAAAAACTCAGATAGATTTGGGGCTATTTGTGTAGGAGAAATAAGAAAAGTTACTAAAAAAGCAACAGATGAAAACTTTCAAGATATGCTTAAACTCGAAGATTTCTTGGAATTTACTAATAATATTAGAACAGGGAAAGAGATTGATAAAATTAGTTTAGCTCTAGCACAAACTACATCATTGGGTGGTGCAAGACCTAAAATAACACTATATGATGATAAAAAACTTTATCTGGCAAAACCTAAAGATATAAATGATCCTGCAAATATTCCACGAATTGAGTATGCATGTTTAAGTTTTGCGGCGAAAAAAGGGTTTAATGTCGCAAATCACAATTTAAAAACAATTAACCACAATGGTATAGTCAAAGATATTTTAATTTTAGAACGATTTGATCGCGAATTTGATAAAGAAACGAAAAGATTTTATCGTTATCCAATGCTGAGTGGTTTAACTTTATTAAATGCTGCATGGACAACAACTGATCGTTCGAGATGGTCATATCCATTGTTAGCAAATGAAATGCTTAGAAAAAGAATTTCTCAAGAAGAAATTCATGAATTGTATAGGCGTATGCTTTTCAATGCTCTGATTGGAAATGATGATGACCATCCCAAAAATCATGCATTTATATTTCAAGGTGGAAGATGGCAATTAGCACCGTTATTTGATGTAGTACCCCAAGTTACTTATGTTCCGACAACTTTAGCCATGCAAATTGGGGATGATGGTACAAAAATTACAAGGAAGAACCTATTGAGTAGTGCTTCAAGTTTTAAAATTGAAAATGAAGTTGCTAAAGATATGTTAGATGAAATACTCAGTTGGAAAGATGAACTTAAAAATCACTATATAGAACTTCTATCTCCTCAAGACTTCGAGATAGTTTGGAGTAAAATTCCAAATATTGAGTAAAAAAATCCGATAAAAAAGCTACCTTTTATGGTGGCTTTTTTTATGGAACCACTCAACTTTGTAGAGGCTATAACCTTTTAATCTTGGTGCGTATAACAGCCTTTTGAGCATCAAAATTATGCAACAAGCTAACCCAATTTTACTTAATCAGCTTAAACAAGATTACATCGCCTTACAGCAACTTGGTTCACCACTATTAGCTTGCCAAGGTATGTTTGTGCCTCGTGGTATGGAAGATCTTCGCTTCTTATTTAAAAGTTGTCCACGGCCTATTGTCAGTAATGAAGATCCGGCAGAAGTTCAATATGCAGGTGGTTTTACGGGTATTGTTGCTGGACCACCCAAAACCAAATACACAGGTAACCTTCAGATTTTAGTTACCGAAGCAGGTCATGACCAAATTCTAGCTGAATATATCGTTGCTAGTGGGGGAATGATTCATGGTGATTATTACGATGGCCGTCTAGGTAGTTTTACCCGTTCTTATGCACTTGAAAACTGTGCTATTCGCTTTGAATCAGCGGAATATGATTCAGATAGCCGCTCACAAGTCATGACTGTTTCATGTCCAATTGATTACAACTATTTCGGTAGCTTTGCAAACATTGGAAATAATGGAAGTATCCAGCCAGGTAAAAAAGAAATCGATGGTACAGCTGATCTTGTTAACCGAGTTCAGCAAGTTATCAATACTGCTCAACAAGCCACTAGCCTTGTTAATGCAGTTTCTGGTGTAGGTCGCCAATTGGGCAATCTTTTCGGGTAATTGATATGAAGTTATTACCTGAATCTGAGGGGTATGCTGTAGTTGCTGGTTCTATCCAGCAACTTTCAGAAGAACTCTACAAAGAATATCAATTAACTGGTTACTCAATTTTGCTTGAGGACATCGTTAAGGCGTTTATTGAAGAGACAAAATCTTATGCGGGATGGGCTGTATTAGATTGCCAGTCCAAAGCGACCACCAGTATTGAACTGAATGAAACCATTGAACTTAACGGCGATGAGTACGTAATCATTCTGCCTTTAGTTAAGGCACATTGTGATCTTTTGCAAGCACGATTAGTTGAGGCTACAAGAGGGCTAGGAGTAGAAAGTTATGGACTTTCTGTCTCAGAAGCACAGCAAATCTATAATGAGAAGAAAGACGATTTACCAAAACTTGCATTTTTAATGGCCCCAATGAGTTTTAACATGGGGAACCGTTAATGCAAATCACCATTGTATCTGCGGGTAAAATTATTCCTGCTTCAGAGCTCATAAGTGCAACCTTACGCACTGATCTTGTACCTATTCCAGCATCAATTGAATTTACTGTCCAATCTACAGCAGAACTAGACTCCCTTTTGAAAGAAGGGGAGCAACTAACTGTAAATGATATTACTCATCCATTTGAATTAATCAAAGTCACACCACTAAAAACTCAGACCATTAAACAAGATCGCCGTGTTGGTGGGATCTCGTGTATTGGTATTTTGGCAGGTTGTAAACGTCTTATCGAATATTCTAAGCAAGCTGTTATCAGTAATGAAACCTCTTTTAATTCTGTAATTCGCGCTTGTGGGGCAACAATCAGTCTTGGCAGTGATTTACCCTTGCCAAAATTCGTATGTTTAAAAGGAAGAATGCCTACACAACGTTTGGCCCATTATCTGCAGCAAGAAGCAGCGGTTATTTGTTTTCAAAAAAACAAGATATCGGCTCAAAAAATAGATTCTTTATTTAAACAGGAAGCTGTCACAAAACTAGATCCAAGTAGCGTTGTTTGGATATCCAGTAAACCTTTGGAACTGATGCAAAAATCATCATTCGTGACCGTGGAGAATAATGGTTCAACGGTTGTTGGTGATGACTCAATAACCCCTGGACATACTGTTACTCAAAGAGCTGGTTTAGATGCCCGTCAAATAAAGAACTTGGAAAAAGTTTTGATTTTGCGGGGGACCATAATAAGACCGCTAAATTTGAATTGGAATGCAGGCGATATATTCGAAATTGATAGTAAGAAGTATGTCGTTTTAACAGCTGCACATCATATAGATACAGGCGCAATCGGGGGATCAATGGGGACTTCATCAAAGTTCTGGATTGCTAATTTGTAGGTCAAATATATGAATGGTTTCACACGTGCAAAGATTTTAAGTTACAACGCAAAAGTTCGTACTGCACAAGTACACATTCATGGTTTAACAGATGGCGCGAGTGAAGGCATTACAGCAACTTTTGCTTACCCCGTAGGTGACAGTGATCTAGATACTGAAATTCAAATTATTGATGGAGAAGACGTTTATGTTTTCTTTGAAAATGGTAATGAAGAACGACCAGTAATTCATAGCTATGTAAGTCACGGAGACGGCGCGATAGTCGGTGTACGACGAATTCGTCAAGACAACATTGAATTTATTTCTAAAGAAAATTTAAAAGTAGATTCTGGTTCAACCGTTTCGATCAAAACGCCGTTGATGAATGTGCAAGCGAATACACAGCAAACTGGTAATAGTACATTAACAGGTAATAGCACCGTAGTTGGAAATACCTCAGTTGCAGGTAATAGTTCAGTTGCGGGAAGTATGGCCGTTGGGACAACTCTTACGGTTGCTGGAGTTCCTTTAGATCCCAAAGCATTTCAAAGTGCGCTTCAAGATGCAATTGATAAATTGGAGGATTTAAAAGAAGAGTTAAAAGAGCAAGCGGAAAAAATTGATGAAAATAAAGATCAAGTTAGCCAAGAAATTGACGAAAAAATAAAAGAAGTAGAAGAATTAATCGAAAATATTAAGGACTCAGATGCATATAAATTGCTTGAAGAGGGTATTAATCATATCGATGAAGAAGTGCAAAAAATTCATGACCAAGTAAAAGAAGTTGGTCAGGAAGCACAAAGTAAAATGGATGAAGTTCGAGCATATATAGATCAAGAAATTATTGATACCAAACTAATCGTTGAACAACATACAAATGATGCAAACCTACGCTTAGATGAAGCTAATCAACGGATAGATCAATCTGTACAAGCTAATGAAGCAATGGTCGCAGATGCTCAACAACGGGCTATTCGTGCTGAAAAAGAACTCGATGATAAAATTGGTTTTATCAAGAGCGAAACAGATTCAATTATTGCTGATGTTCGAAGTGATTCAGATGAAATTCGCTTAGTTGCAGAGAATGCAAAAAAAGTTGCAGATCAAGAAATTATTGATCGTAAAAAACAGGTTGATGAAGCACTAATTGTTGTAGACCAAACTAAAGCTGCTCTAAAGCAGGATATTGATCAGAACTTAATAAAAGCTGGTCAAATGGTTGATGCAGCTAAATTAGCTATGGGTGAAGAAACCAACACTTTAATTAACCAAAAAATTGAACCAATCGTAAGCCAAACAGAAGCTGCTGTTAAAAAGGTTGATCAAGTTGCTGCACAGTATGTCGATCTTGATAAGAAAGTCGCTACGGGTTTTCTAGCAGAAGCTGAAGCACGTGCCAATGATAAAGAAGCAATTACCCAAAGTTTTGAACTTAAGTTTTCAGAAATGCAAAATGAATTGGGTAAATCAAATGCATTAATTTCGGAAGAGTCAGAAACACGTGCAGCTCAAGATAAGGCTTTTACTGAACAAATTAGTACAGCCCAGTCTCAAATTGGAGACAACAAAGCTGCAATCAATAGTGTTGAGCGAACAGTAGTTGAACTAGATAAATCTGTTGCTGAAAAAACTGGTCAATTGCAAGCAAGCCTTGATACGGCAAATGGAAATATCTTAAACGCTAATGACTTAGCTCGAATGCAATCATTAGGTAAACCACTACGCGATGATCCCACTTTCAAAGAAAGCAATAATTTAACTGCTTATGTTAACCAAGCGGGTGCTACCTATACACGACAAGTAAAATCCGCAGATAACCCAACAGCTTCAACTCATGAAATTCTTATCAGATCTACAGCCCTATTGGGTTCGGGATGGTTCCCAAATACACCATTACTTTCAGCTGCTTCAAATAAGATTTTCTTAGTAAAACAAATCATCAAAATCCCAGTAGGTTTAAAGCTTCAACCATATGGAAATGCATTAGGTACTGGTGGATTCCTGAAAGTTTTGGGAAGTGCAGAGGGGACAGGTAAATTTGAAATTTATTATTCTGTAATTAAATGTGGACCAGATATTGGCTCAACAATTCAAGGTCATTTCAGACCTATTAATAGTATCAATCCACCAATCGCTTCAGTTGAAAAACCAGTTGATGTAATTGTTGCTTCATATGAAGTTTGGGATGTCACCACTGTAAATGACACTATTCCAAAAACTTGGCGTGATCAAGTAACAGGCAATGCTTCATATATTGAAAAGGTAGAAGCTTCAGTAAAACTTGTCGATGATAAAGTAGTTTCAGAAGCCCAAAAGCTTGAACAACTTAAGACAGACTACAATTCTAATAAAACAAAAACTGAATCAGATTTAGTAACTATCACAAAATCTGTTTCAGATGGGGATAAGGCTTTATCTTTACGTATAGATCAAACAAAAGCTGCTTTAGAAGAAACAGACAGACAATCTAATGCAAATATTCAAGAAGTAACCGAATCTTTAGCAGAATTTGAACAAGCTACCACAACAAAGTTTTCAACATTAGATACTAATATTTCTAAAGAAAATCTGAAAGTTCAAGGCCAAATAGTTGAAGTTCAAAAAAGTGTCACTACATTAGAAGGCAATACTAATACGAAAATTTCGGGGCTTACATCATCTATTAAGTCTACCGACGATATTGCTAAATTAGCTTTTAATAATGCTGCAGAAGCTCAGCAAACTGGAACAACAGCTGTAAAAGCTACTGAAGCATTGGCTCAAAATTTATTAAGTTTAAAGTCACAAACTCAAGTAACTACGGGTGTACGTGCGGTTGCTACATCAAAAGGTATTGATGACTGGACAACTTGGCGTACTACTGGTGAAGCAAAAGTAATTCAGGATGCTGATGCATTGGGCGGTTATATTCTTGAGCTTGGGAATAATGTTGGCAATAATGAAGCGTGGTTACACTGGAATAACTTTGCAAAAATTAACCCAGATACACTTTATAGAGTTCGAGCACGTTTCCGACGTGTAGCAGGTGATACGGGAAGCATATATCTAGGTGTCTCCTGTAAAAATGCAGATCAAACTTATTATGTAACTACTACAAATGTCCTAGCTACAAATATGGGCTCATCAAACTACTTATTATCTGCGGTTAAGCCTATTTTAGGCGAATGGCAAGAAGTAGTAATGTACTTTAAAGGTAAGTCTACTGGTGCAGCAACGGGCCTAGGCACTATTGATAATCCGCGTACATTCCCAGCTCAAGCAGAATATTATGCCCCAATGTTTATTGGTAACTATTCTGCTCAACCAGGTATAAGTCAGCTTAATTTCATCATTATTGAAGATAATAACTCTTTAGCATCCGCAAATGATTCAACTGCAACAGCAAATGATTTGTTCAAGACTGCAACGAATCGTACTGAAGCTGAAGCAGAGCGGACTAGTGAACTCGAAGCAAGAGTAGAAAATGCAGAAACTGGTATTAAAACTAACGCTCAGGCTATAACAAAAACAGCCACTAAGAGTGATCTAGAAAGTGCAATGGGCCGAATTTCAACTGATATCACTGCAGCCGTAGAAAATATTAAGCTTGGTGGGGTAAATGCCGTAGCAAATTCTGAAGCTCCAAGAACTTCAACAGCAGCAACTAGTCGTGAATATTTATTATATGAACGAAGCAAAGAGCTAAAAGCATTTTATGATGAAAACTTAGATAAGCCAGTTACTATTTCTTTTGAATTGAGTGTACCCGTAGCTGGAACAGTTCAAGTTTATTCTTCCAATGGATCTGCACATTTTTTTATTACTTCTGTGACAGTTACAAAAGCGAGTGAATTACAAAAATTCGCCGTGACAGTATTACCGAAAGCACATACAGGAAGTACAACTGAATCCACTATTGAATTTTATGGAACTTATGGCTCAGGTCGAATTCCAACAATTCAAAAATTACAGATCGAAGCAGGTAATAAAGCTACAGCGTGGAGCCCAAGCCCTCGGGATACTCATAGTTCATTAAGTGCTAATGCGGAAGCGATTAAAGTCACTCAAGCGGAAGTGAAGAAGCATGGTGATACTTTATCTTCTCAAAGTATAGATATTTCAAAGCTAAGAAATGATCTAACTTTAACTAATTCTGAAGTAAGCAAGAAAGCCTCAACTGAAGCATTAGAAACAACAAAATCGGCAGTAACAGAACAAGCTGGTTTACTAAAAGCTGTAACTGAACAAGCAAACACCTTATCTGCCAATCTAAATAAATCGGCACCAGCTGGTACGAACCTATTAATAAACTCGAATGTAATGGGTACGTACAATGGCGTTTCATATCCTCATTTACGTTATAAATTAGGCGAAGATTGGGAAGTTGGAGCGAAGTACACACTTCTATGGTGTTCTGAACATACACGAGGTGGGGGAGATACGAACTCAAGTTTAGCAGTATATGCTGGTGGAGGCAGTCAGCTCTTACAGCAACTTGTCAGCACAGCAGGAAAAGTAATAAATAAAATTACCTTTACTAAGACTTCTGCAGGTATAGCTAATGAAGTTCACTTCTACATGCTAAACAGGCCAACAGCAGATAAGCAAAGTGTAGGTACTGTGTACTGGGCCGTATTAGTGAAAGGGGAATTTATAACTACTGACAGCTGGATTGCGAGTCCATATGACTTTAATGCAGCTTTTGATCAAGTTTCAGCTAACCTCACCGAATTTAAGCAAACGTATGTAACTGAAAATGAGGCATTAGCACAGCGCACATCTAAGCTTGAAGCCGGTATGACAGATGTAGAAAAGAATATTTTTAACACTGCTCAAGCTCTGAATAATTATGCAACTAATACAAGACTTGATGAAGTTACGGCGTCTCAAACAAAAACCTTTAATACTTCACTGACAAAATTGGATGAAGCAATTAAATCGGCTAATGACAGTGATTCTTTAGCTGGCGATTATAACTGTAAGAATCCTGATATGTGGTATAGCCATTATGGCTGGGATATGTCTCAATATTTTAAGACAACTACTACAGGAAAAGTCGGAAATACAGTATTCAGAAAGGATACTAGTAATCCTGTAAACTGCTTTAATTACAATAAACAGGCACTACCAAATACCCGCACTTATATTGTGAGCTTTCTTGTTCGCCGAAGCTCCGATTCAAATGGACTTTGTTATATCCCAATTGGCCGTGCCAAAAATGACGGTAATTTTTCTACTGCAAATTATACAAGTATCGGTGTACCTGTTTCAGAAATACCTGCAAATGAATCTTGGACCTTAATTTCCAAGGTCATTAATATGACTTCTGTTGCTGATACATACCCTCAAATTCAGTTGGGTATAGCTTTAGGTCATACTGGGAATAGTGGCTGGTGGGAAGCTCAAGCATATAGAATCTCCCCAGTAATGAACGAATCTGATGTTGATAGTACTATCGTTAAATCATCGATTCTTGTTGATTATTCGAGCAAATCGGACACTACAAAAGCGATTTCAGCTGCGACAGAATCACTTGATGCTAAATTCCGACAAAAATTTGGTGACTTGTGGACCAATAGTTCAGCCACATTAGATAGTACTCGTTACACGAAAACTGAAACAAACCAAGCTATTGCTGAAGAAAGTAAGGTTATAAAAGCAGCCATTTCATCAAGTGGTGGCGATAACTTAATAAAAAATGGTGATTTCTCGGCCGCTTTAGGATCTTTAAATTGGCGACAAAATTCACCAGTAGCAGGCAGTGTATTAGAAGTATTTAAAGATGAGTTTGGTGCAACATGGGGAAAATTTAGATCAACTAATACTTCTACTTATTTTAAAGGTTTTGTTGAGACTATTACTGTAGCTGAAGGTTTAGAAATGAACCAGAAATACACATTGTCATTCAAAGCAAAATCAATGACAGCTGCCCAGACTCAAATTTTTCTAATTATTCATCGTAGAGATGCTGCAGGTAGTAACAACCAAATTGGAACTGCATGGAGTAACATTCCAACTGATAAAGAAGTTTTATGTACATATACATTTGATACAAATCTTATTAATTTACAATATATTAACTTAATTCTATATGCGCAAATCGGATTTGCTCCTGACTTCTTAATTCGTGAAGTGCAAATTGAGAAAGGTGAGTTAGCTACAGGTTTTAGGAAAAATCCGCGTGAATTAGAAAAAGGACTTGAGGCTAATTCTACAGCGATAGAAGGTACCAAAGCTGATGTTCTGAAGAATGGCGACAAAATTACAGCCCTTTCTGAGAGCTATACCGTCCTAAAATCTAATGTTGATACGAACAAATTAGCTGTGGATGGTAAGTTTCAAGAAATTAATTCTACTATTAGTGATAACCAGCAAAACACAACGCAATCAATCACAAATTTAGAGTCAGGTTACAAGCAATTGAACCAAGACCTCGGGCAGGTTTTTAACTATCGCGTTTATTCATGTGGTTGGAATGGCTTTTTTACTGGAATCAAAAACCTAAAAGGTGAAATCAAATCAGTAGCTTCAGCTCGTGGATTCTCAGTTCATGTCTTAGCTGCGGATGGGTCTATTTCTACTTCTACTCGTTACGATACTTACGCGGCTGTAGCGAACGCTACAGCGATGAGTAATGCCATCTCAGCTATTCCGAACGACACCTTTGTTATTGTCACTAACTACGACAGCATTGGAGTGAATATCGCTACTGTTAAAAATGCCCTAATTTCATTAGGGGCAAATCCATTTACAATTGATCAAATTTCTGGGCGTGATGCATACATTTTGATTGGGCAGAAAGGGATAGGTTCAGGTCGAGGTATTGAATTACATTCAACACCGGATACAGGTCCAAATGGGGCCAAGCAAATCATGCTAGCAATGCAAGTGGTTAGTGGTATTCCGATTGGCCTAGCCAACAATAGCGGTAATTTGCAAAAGGTTTTAGAAAATCACGCACAAATACTTCAGGAAAAAATTACTCGATCTGATGCAAAAGAAGTTTTTGCTGAAGAAATTAAAATCTTTTCAGCAAAATTAGATACCTTGCGATACTCAGAAGAAAACTGGATTTTACTTGGTGACGATACGAAAATTTTAAGTATCTCAACAGGAACCAACAGAACAGTTGCTGTATGGGAACTTCAATACAAACATAAAGAAATTCCTATCGATAAAGGAGATCCAATTGTAGCCCGTATCAAATATACTGCTGCTGGATTAGTTGGCGCGACTTGTAGCATTCAGTTTCATGGAGCAACTTATAGCATTGGATTGCCTTCATTTATTGTTGCGGCCAGCGGTGAAATTGAATTGACTGGTATTTTCCCTTCTGATGTAAAAGCTACTGCATTTGAAGCTATCCCATTAGGTTTGCGCTTTGATAATGCGCCGTCTGGGGGAACATTTACGATAACAAATATGTTTATCAGCCGTGGTAATTCTGCACCTAATTTTAAAGGAGGTTTTAGATCTTCTCTCAAGCAAAATGCTCAGTTTGTAGAAGACACCTTTATTAAGGCTGATGCAAACAAGGGTGTCATTGTTCAACAGATCAACCAATATGATGCTGGTGTACCTGGTGGATTATCTACAGTAGTGAAAACAACAAAAGCTACAGCTGACCAAACTTCACAAGATCTTGCAACTCTCAAAAATACCGAAATTTCACAGTTACAAACAAGTACTAACAATCTTGGCTCGGCATTAGAAAACACAACAATGTTGGCAATGATGATTACGAATGGAAAATTGTTACAAGGAGATGTGAACTTTAAGAAGGGTAATAATGCAGTAGGTGTATATAACAATGCTGGCAATGGGAATGTTACTGTTACGCGTATTGCAAAAAGTGCGGATAACCCGACAACATCAACACATGAGCTGGAAATCAAAACCATTGGTGCAGCGAATCCAGTCTGGGGTGGATTTTTCCAACTTGTTTATGGCCGTGCAAATGCAGTATTCGTCATTAAATACTTAATCAAACTACCCGTAGGATATAAGTTGGTGAATGCTGGTAACTCGATGGGTACGGGTGCGATTGATCGATTTATCGGTAGTGTTGATGGTACAGGTAAGTTTGAAACGTATATTCGTATGATTAAGTGCGGAGCTGTAGGTACTTTCTCGAACTCAGGCCATGTATATGTTGCAGGTGGATCTACGCCAACTGCTACGGCTCCTTTGGTCTGGACTTTGGCTCAAATTGAACAATACGATGTTACTGATTACGCTTCAGCAGATCCCACACTGCAAGATTTTGTTTCTACGGCCACTGATTCAATTTCGACTCTAACAAACTTTAAAGAAAGCTGGGCTAGTAAGCTATCTGAGATGTCATCTATGTTAGATAGTAAAAACAGTGCATATATTTTGAATGCTGATATTACTAATACAACTGTAGAGAAAGCGATTGCAGCATCATCTCAAAAGCTTACTTCTGAATATACAAATGCTATGAGCGTTCAGCCACTAAGTTCAGGTGGTGGCAAAATTTTTGCTAAGCCATTAACTTGGCGTCAAGCAATTACTACTTCTGGCACTCTTGTAATTAAAACGCCAATTACTATTAATGCTTACATGACTAAGATCAAAATCTCAGGTTATAACTACAATAATAAAGAAGATAATACTTTTGATATGGATCTAGCATTTTATGCTTATACATCCACCACACCTTTTTATCAAAACATGACAGCTCGTTCATTTGGGATAACAATGGATGAAGCACATGCAATCACGAAAGGTTTGGCTCTAGCCTTAGATAGTAACAATAAAGTATGTATCTTGATTACAAAAAAAGATGCTTGGTCTTATCCAGCAATTACTGTTGAGTCAGCAACAATTACTCATACTAACCCACCAGATTATTTTAAGGATGGGTGGTCAGCGGCCATTGAAACGGACTTATCAGTATATAAATCAGTAACTCCTTTTACTGTCACCTCAATGATGGAAACTACAGCTGGATCTCAGGCGAAAGTTGATGTTCCGATGGGACAATTAAGTGATATTGCTGCTGATAACAAACTGACTCCGGTTGAGAAAAAGCAAGCTAAGCTGATCTGGGATACTCTCTATCAGACAGACACAAGTTTACGTGCTGAAGCTGTAACTTACGGTATTTCTTCATCTGCTTACGCTACGGCATTCAGTACGCTAAATACTTATTTGGCTGCTCTGTTTGCCAATATGAATGTGACCAGTACAATTGATCGTAATCAATTTATTACTAACTTTGCGAATGTTCATAATGCTCGACAAGAGCTGGTAAAGTTAATTTCTGAAAAAGCAAAAAACCTTGCGGACAATGCACAAAATAGTGCTAACAGTAAATCTAAGACATTTACGACTCAACCAACTATTCCTTATGCTCAGGGTGATATCTGGAAAAATGGTAATGCAGTTTCAGTTGCAACAGTAGGGCGAACTACTGGTTCATTCATAGTTTCGGATTGGATCAAAGTTGGCGATGTAACCGCTGAAAATACTGCAAATGATGTCATTAATGTAAATGGGGTAGCAGCAGCAACAGTATCTTCAAATGCTCAATTGGGTAAAACTCTGTCAGATAACATAATGTCTGACCTTGTTATAACCCCAGTAGAAAAATCCAGTCTAAATAATGAATGGAATAGAATAAAGGCTGAATACTCGAATTTACTAACTCAAGCAACAGCATTAAATGTAACAAGTACTTCATTTACGGCAGCATATAATGCAATCAATGGTAGTGTTCCACGTATTGAGCTAGATGTTCTAGTTAGTATGACTACTAACTATACGATGACCGCAGCGAATAGAGATGCATTTAAGGCGAAACTAAAGGCTTACTATGATCAAGCTGAAGCAATAGCTAAGGCTGTGACTGATGCAGTAAATAGTGCAGCAACAAACGCTCAAAACATTGCAAATAGTAAGTCTAAGACTTTTACCTCACAACCAACTATTCCTTATGCTCAGGGTGACATTTGGAGAAATGGTAGCACTGTTTCAGTTGCAATAGTTGGTAGAACTAGCGGTTCATTTACTGCATCTGACTGGACAAAAGTAGGTGATATTACTTCTGAAAATACTGCAGCTGATACATCAAAAGTAAACGGTGTATTGTCATCTACAGTAACGGCCAATGCCGCTGCGGGTAAACAAATTGCTGATGATGTGATGTCAGATTTAGTGATTACACCAACTGAAAAGTCAGCTTTGTACAATAGCTACAAAGATATGGAATCCAATTTTAACCGGTTGCAAAACTTGGCTAACCCTTGGGGTATTTCTGTCACTGCTGCAAAGTCAGCATGGGATAACCTAAATAATTTATCTCCAAAATTCTTTACAGATATAATTTCAACAACAACAACTAAAACCACCCTAACCGCAGTTCAACGCGACTCGTTGAAGGGTCGAATTAATACGTTCTATACAGAAGTAGCAAATTTAGATAAAGCAGTCACAGAGTATCTAAATAAAGCTGCAAATGATGCTAAAGACTTAGCTTCGACAACTAAAGCTACCTTAGAAAGGGATTACTTAACGGCTTCAAAAACTAATGAAGCTATAGCATCTTCGACTGAACGTATGACAGCTTCGTATTCTGCGAACAGTCAAAAAATCATGGCCTCTGTATTGGATACTTGGTTTAAAGATTGGCTAATTAAAACTCCAAGTGGAAATAAGCCTGAAATGACGATAGTGGCAGATGCAACTTGTCGTGGAGGGTATGCTTTAAGAGTTGGTAATAACGTTGGAAACGATGAAGCATGGTTGAATTGGTTTGCATCTTTACCGATTGATGACAGCAAATACTATCGTGTGAAGTATAGATTCCGCCGTGTGAGTGGTACCGGTGTTGTTTATGTAGGTGCAACATGTCAGAACGCTACGAAAACAAAATATGTAGCCCAAGACAATACTGAAATTAATGATATTGGAGCGAGTCATTATCTTGTTGCTGGTACCGCACCAGCTTTAGGATCATGGATCACAGGAACAGCATATTTTAAAGGAAGGTCTGCTGGTGCTAGTGCCGGTGCTGGAACACTTTTAAGCCCTAAAACCTTTGCAAATAAGGCTGCATTCTTTACGCCAGTTTTCATTGCTAACTATTCAGGGAAAGCAGGGGAAGTAGATTTAGATTTTATTGATATCGAAGATGCAGACAATATTGCCGACTTTGAAAATTTCAAAACTACTTACACAACTGATGTGGGTGCCTATGCAGGGGCGCTTCAAACCTTAGTATCGGTTTACGGCCAAAATGCTATCAAACTTAAATCACAAGTAGATTTAATTGATGGTGTAAAAGGCAAATATGTAATGGGAATGGATAACAACGGGGTGTTTTCTGGTATGTCGATGGTAAGTGAATCATCAAATGGAACTGTTGTCAGCTCTATAGGTTTCCAAGCAGATAGAATCTTTTTCACAACTGGTTCTTCTTCAACAAAGTACATCCCTTTCATTATTCAAGATAATCAGGTGATTATGAATAGTGATGTATTTATTAAGAATTTGACCGCAGCAAACTTTAAAGCAAAATCTCTTACTGCTGAATTATTTAATGTAGATAAATTGAGTGCAATCACTGGTGAACTTGGAACTTTAATTACTTATAAAGATCCATCGAAACCTACTGGTACCCGTACTGTACAAACAGGTGGCAAGATTGAAGTGTATGACGATAACAACGTTGTAAGAATGCGTTTAGGTTTTTGGTAAAGAAAAGGGCTAGTCATCTAGCCCTAATTTTTGGAGATTCAAATGCCTTCAGGTTTAGAAATTTATGATGCAAATGGAGTTCAGAAATTTAATAGTAACACTGATAGAGTACTGAATTTTATCGGTACTTCAACAGAGACTTTTTCTGGACCAGTTTCTCAATACCTTACAGTGTTCACTAGAGTCAAAGCTGGAATTACAAAAGATAGGCATATTATTAGACCTATTTCTGTAAGAAAGGATGCTAGTTCTACAGGTAATTGGCAAATTGATACAGTTATGTATGTTCCACAAAATGGAAGTATTGATTTTTTAGTTCATCTGTTTGGATGGAATAACTTTGATAGTACTCAAAAGCTTATTATTGATTATGCAATTTATAGGGTTTAGAAGTGTTTGCAGAATTTAATTTAGACAATGGTGATATCAACTTTTCAGATGATACTAAACCACTTTTGACTGATTATTCACGAGTAGCACCTATATCACTACAACCTTATGATGGTTCAATTTGGTATGGAGGGTCAAAATTTTTACAGTTTGCGCAAGTACCAGCGAATATAACGAACAGTACAAATAATTTAGTTGGTTTTAAGGCTGACGACAATAATATCTTGCAAGTGGGGTCAGACGCTTTTCTAGTAACACAATATGGTTCAACCCCATTCAACATTGATGTTAGAGTACACCTTCAAAATCATATAGTTAATTATTCAGATGCATATATAAGTACCTACGATGCAACAGGTAAAATAATGTGGTCAGCATCTGCTTTTATAACAGCACCTAGACTTATAGCTAGATTAGAAATTACTAAGGACTATATGAGCCCAAGTAATGCCCCTTGGTTAATTTATAATAGTCCAAATGATAAGCCACTATATCTACTTACTCCTCCATTCAATGGTATCTACGATTTAAATGGAGACGGCATATCTTATGAATCATGCATTCAAGTAAAGTGGGAAAATAATGGAAAGCGAATCATGGTTAATTTATCTACTGGAAGAGAAAACAACCATTA
Organism: Acinetobacter calcoaceticus; assembly: GCF_900520355.1. Classification (NCBI taxonomy): domain Bacteria; kingdom Pseudomonadati; phylum Pseudomonadota; class Gammaproteobacteria; order Moraxellales; family Moraxellaceae; genus Acinetobacter; species Acinetobacter calcoaceticus. The sequence goes on from NZ_LS999521.1 coordinate 1,669,463, forward strand.
CAATTTATTGATGCGGTATGGATATGTTCCAGTATATGTCGTGCAATATCCTTAGCACCATTCTTGACTTTCACGGCCTTCATGCCAATTACCTTCGTAGCAATGTCTTATTTCATGTGCTAAACATTGAGGATATTTGCGTAGGTAGATGACACACGTGTCACCCGTAATATCAGCATAAGCGAGGGTTTTGGGATTACCTCCGTTTAGTTTTTTAATTTCAATGTGAGAAATTGTACGTTCTGGAAACTGAACAACTTTATTGTGCTCAATAAATGTAGAGCAGCCACTTAAAAAAACAAATAATATTATCAAGTATTTCATGAGAATAATTTTACCAACTGTATGAGGAAAAAGGCAATATTGAATTTTAAGATTTAAAAAAAGCGCTCTATATAGAGCGCTTTTTAAGTTTTATTAAGCTGGCTGGTCTGAAGCAGGTTCTTCTTCAGGAAATGTATAGTTAACTGCAACAGCACCAGTTTTGCGATCCCAACCTAAGGTAAGGGTCTCGAATTCAGGATTGTTTTTATAACGTTGGTTATTGACAATATCAGTAGTTTTTTGAGCTAATTCGATATCCAATGCGGTAAAAACTTTTACACCTTCAGTCATTACAATGTCCTCTAAACAGATTAAAAAATATGTGCAGATAGAATTGCATGCTGACAAATTATGAAATCTGTATGGTTCCAATTAAGTTTGGAACCCATCTCAAAGTTCAAAGAGAGTAGCCATCAAAATACTTAATTATTTACGTATTTTGGCTTAGTTATGTCTTCTCGGTTCTTATCGTTGTTACTCGGAGAAAATGTTAATTCATATGATCAGCCTAATATGGCTAATCAGGATGCCACAGCTCAATTATATGAATCGATGGCTCCGTTTTCACTTGGGACTAATCAAACTAAAGCCAATAAGAAGCGTACACGAAAAGAAATTCTAACCAAGTGGGAGAAAATGCTTCGTTTTGCGCCTATTGCTGAAGGTATGGGCATCCATGTTTCGGCGGCACTTGGTGGAGATTCATATAGCGGCCAACAAGTATTTATTACACCTGCAGAACGGTTAAAAACGGCGAAAGGTCCAGCAGCTGAAAAACAAAAAAAACAACTTGATGAACGCCGTGTTGTGATGGAAAAGTTGATCAATAAATATTTGAGTAAACTGGCTCGAGATGCAATTTCCTTTGGTGATTCATATGCGCGTATCTATGGGAAAAAAGGAAAGGGTTTGGTTGATATGGTATGTAATGAATATACATATCCGCCGTTAGTACAAGCTTTTGAACAAGGCAGTAAAACGGTAGCATTCTTTTGCTTAGATCCTCGAAATTGGCAGAAGACAATTACCAAATTAAATACGATTCAAATGGTACGTTTCAAAATGCCTCGCATGAGTAATATTGCTCAATATGAGCTTGTAGAAACCGGTCTAGTCACCAAAATGTTAGAAGGTGATGATCCAGATGAATTGCCAATCTTACCAGCACATCTAGGCGGCTCATTCCTTTACGAAATTGAAGATATTTATGATGATGTGATACTTGCTTTGGCATCTATGAACAGCCAACAAATTGCAGATACCGTAAATCAGATGTTTTTGACGGTAAATATGTCAGGTATGCCACCAGCACAACGTCAAGCTTACGTTCGTGGTCTAGAAGGTTTACTAAAAAATCATGAAGCATATGTTAAGGATGCTTTATCAGGTGGGGATGCGGTTTGGAATACTGCTTTTCATATGCTTCCTGTATTTGATGAAAAACAAGTACTAAATCCTGTTGGAGATATCAAAAACCAGCGGAGTTCACCCATTAACATTGAACAATTCATGATTAATGTCCGTTTGTTAATGGGCGGGATAGGTCTAGACCCAAGTATGGTAGGGTGGGCTGACATGTTAACTGGTGGTATTGGTGAAGGTGGGGCATTTCATACTTCTGCACAAATCATGCGGCGATCACAAGACATTCGAACAGCAGCTTCTGAAGGTATTAATCAAATTCTGCATTTAGATTGGGGTTTTGCTTATAACGAACAATTTGAGCCAGAAGATTATCCTTGGCAAGTTGAATACTATTCAAACCAAACTGCAGCGGCAACAGAAGAAATCAGTAATGCCCAATCACGAATGAATACAACGCTCCTTAAAACTCAAGTAATCGCTGCTTTAAAAGAATCTAATTTAAATGTTGAAATTATGGCCTATATTCTTGAGCGCGATACAGGTATGAAATATGAAGAAGCCAAAGAACTTGCTGAAAGTATTGCTCAAAGCCGTAAATTTTCAGAGGATGAAGAATAATGGCTTTTTTTGAATATGAAACACAGAATAAAACTACTAATAACAGTTTTGGAAATGTTTTAAATCCTTTCAAAGAACGTTTTGCCAGACATCCTGTCTTATGGTCTGGATTAACAGTTGATAAAGCTGTTTCTCATTATCAAGAGCTTTATGCATTAGGTACACTCTCAGCTGCTCACTTCGGGATTGAAATTAGACCATACCGAGAAAATAGTAAAATTGCTCAAGCGAATATTCCAATTTTTGATCCTTCAAATAAAGTGGCTTGGTTAGCCAATAATGTTGATGTATCACTTCTTGATGCACAAACCGATGCAGTGCATATTGGTCATTTTCAACTTAACCATGTAACTGGCAATGCATCAAATGAAATAAGCATCTCATTTATTGAAACTAAAGCAGCAGCCATTGCAAATAGTGCATTAGCTATAAAGCAGATAATGTTTAACAAAGATGGGACGCAGCCGCCGCCTATAGAGTATTTAATGCGTTTAAAAATATACGCTTTTGATAAAGGTGCAAGAAGTCAGCATCAGTTTGAAATTGAGCATCTAGTATCATTACAAGCAGGAAATTTACCTTTAGATGCCTCAAATAAAGCTCATTCAATCGTTACCTTAAATTTCACTAAAATGTTTCCTAACTTTTTGTAATAATTAAGGATTGAGTAACTTGGTAGTTTAGTAATATTTTTATATTAAAATGGCTCACTTAATATTAAATTAGTGAAAATTAAGATAGAGATAATAGTGATTAATTCTATATGAATATCAGTTATATAATATTTACTAAATATGAGAATTTGATATAAAAAGAAATTAATGTGCACTAAAATAACACTTCATATTATATGTGGTTGTTTTTTAAAAACAATAATAATTGATTCAATATGGTGCATTATTATATTTCTTATTAGTTTCATGGTTTTAATTTATGCACTATTATAATGCATTGTAATTTTTATAAATTGTTTCTGAAATTTTTTCTATTGGGTTTGTTTGACATGGAAATGAAATAATTATAAAAGATAATATATGGTAATTAATATTTTTCTGATATTAATTATTTTAATAAATTCCAGCAAATAAATATTTTAAAGGAAAACTTATGAATTATAGTGAATTACAATTAACTGCAAAAAAAGTGGCAGAAAACGAATGTCTTACACACTGGTCTAATCATAGTAATAATTTTACATATTCTCAATATAGTATTCTGGTTAATAACCTAAGACATTGGCTAGGTCCAACTGCTTCTCGACTCGATTTAGGTTGTGAAATTCTAAAAAAAAATCAAACTAATGAAAATGAACAAAACCACAATATTTTAAAAATAATTGAAGCTTTTGAAATGAATATTGCTGAGGAAAAAGGTTTAGATGACGGTCAACCCCATGCTTATTTATTTATCAAATCAGTAAATTCATATAGTCAGGTTTTATATGACAAAATTCCTGAATATGGAAAAGGTATAGAATCAACGATGAAATTAAAAGATGAGTCTGAAAAACTTTTTAATAGTGATCTATATATTATGTTAGGTGCTGCTTTAGCTCAAGAAATCCATGCTTTACCACAACTAGAATTACTAGTGAGGGGAGCAGAAAAAAATAAAGAACTTTTTTCTGACGAAAAATGGTTAGAAGTTTCCAATTTTTATGATATTCATTTAGATGGAACTGAAGCACGTCATGCTGAAGATTTAAATAAGACCATATGGTCAATAATTGATACTGATGCCAAAAAAGAAAAATTCATGATTGGTTTTAATAAATTTCTTGAACTTCTCGATAATTTTTGGAGCAGTTTATACTTAGAGGTTAAGAATGCATAATATTAACTATGTATTCATTAGTGTTTTAGGGGGACTAATTGTCCCCCTACAGTTGGCAATGGTAAATGCTTTCAGAAATACTAGTGGTGCTACACAAATACAATCTACTTTTTATCTTTATGTTGGGGGTGCCATTGCCTCACTTATAATTGCACTATTTATGGATGGTGGTATAAAACCTCCTGCATATGGGCAAACTACTTGGTGGATGTGGATGCCTGGATTTTTAGGTTCCCTTTACATACTTTGTATGTTTGTTGCAGCTCCAAAAATTGGTGCAACGACCACTCTTTTATGGGTTTTTATAGGCCAAATGCTTTTTGCAACGATTATTGATAGTACGGGTCTACTTGGTGTACAAATAAGAAAGTTAGATGGTTTAAAAATCCTCGGCTTAGGTTTCATTTTAGTTGGAGGACTTATCATGATTTATAACGAATATCGAAAGGTAACTAATTAAAAGCCGCTCTAGCGGCTTTTTTATTTAAATGTCTAATTATTCACATATTTCACTTATTTTATATTTTACTTTCTACTAATTTATCAGTTGAAGAAAGAGCAATATTAATAAGTTACTCATAAATAATTTTATTCTAATGATCCTTTTTTATTAGTTTTTATATGTTGAATTTTGGAACCTATCAATAGTTAAGAATATTTCAGCTGAGAAAATATCCTCAAATTAATATGAGGATAAATCGGTGAATGTTAAATCAATTTTCATTCAAACCCATGGACCACATCAAAGTCGAGCAGTTGCTGGTTTTGACTCAGTGAATAGTGGTGCTTGTTCAATTGGGATTATCAAAGGTGATTACCGCCAAATTAATGCCTTAGTCACTGAAGACTCCACAGAAAATGACCTTTGGCGTGTTGTAAATTTAAAGGGTAAAAAGAGTGGAATTGATGCTTTTGACTCAGTAGCGGTTTTAGGAGCTATTGATGACCAACATGCTGCTGATTTAGCAATCTTGCAATTTGGCCGTATGTTTGATGCTTGCGTTACAGATGTTATTGAAACAAATCAATTTGGGCTTAAACGTCAACTATCTTCTAAACTGTTCAATTTGGCTTGTTCAAAACCTATTCAACGATGGCAATTAGAACAGCTACAAAACGTTATTACTGCTGAAACACCTCAATGGGACGATATTAATTTAGTCTCTCATAGTGGAGACACTTCAAAGCTGCTGTTAGATATGCAGCGAAATGATGATTACAGTGAATTATTAAGTAAATTTGATGGTTTGCCTTCGCTGTTGTGTGCTCTTGGTGTAGAAGAGGCGCATTACGACTCTATCATTATTGATTATCAGCATTTAGAACAGCTTTCGGCAATCCTAAATCGAGCTATGGATCAGTTTTCGAAAACTGGCGTTAAAGTTGTAAATGTCACTGAAAGTAAGCCTTTCAAACATAAAAAAGTACTTCAAATTGCGCTTACTTATGATTTTGATGACGGCCAGAACTTTACAATCCTTTTCCATAAGCCAGATAGATTATCCAAAAATATTAGTCCAGCAGATTCATTAGTTTCTTGGAAGATCTTAATGAATAATCGTGATATTACTGCCGCTATTCAACCAAACCAAGGTGAAGGGATATCAATCCCAGTTTTAGCTGGTCGAATCATGAAGTTGATTAACCAAAACAGTAACCGTTTTAAACGTTTACAAGCTAAAAAAGCCGAAAAAGCTAAAGCATTGGCTAAAGCCGAAAATCGGGTTTTAGAAAAACAAAACTTGTTGTCTTCTTTAAAGCAAGAAATAGAAAGTTTGCAATCTGAACTAGACAATTTAGCTACTTCTAAAACTGAACCGGCGCCAGAGGTGGCACCTGAACCAGAGCCTGAGGTGGCACCTGAACCAGAGCCTGAGGTGGCACCTGAACCAGAGGCTGAGGTGGCACCTGTACCAGAGGCTGAGGTGGCACCTGTACCAGAGGCTGAGGTGGCACCTGAACCAGAACCTGAGGTGGCACCTGAACCAGAGCCTGAGGTGGCACCTGAACCAGAGGCTGAGGTGGCACCTGAACCAGAGGCTGAGGTGGCACCTGAACCAGAGGCTGAGGTGGCACCTGTACCAGAACCTGAGGTGGCACCTGAACCAGCACCTGAGGTGGCACCTGAACCAGCACCAGAGGTGGTACCTGAACCAGAGCCTGAGGTAGCACCTGTACCAGAACCTGAGGTGGCACCTGAAATACTACAAAATCTATTAGTTTCAGATGCTTCGAATCCATTGTATAAGTCAATCATTGAAGGACAAGTAGGCGTAAGTTTGGAAGTACTAGAACAAGTTCGAGATGAGGCTGAAAAGAATTTAGAGGACCCTTTATTAGTTCCAGCTGTAACTGAGTTACTTAATCAAATTAAAGTTAAGGAGAGCGTTTAATGATATTTAAATTAATTACGCCTTCTGTAATAGCAACGGACCCTTTAATTGTAATTGATCAAATGATTAGTTTCTTTAAACCAACGCAGCCCTTAACTGGGCTTTTACGGGGTAGAACTAATAATGTTAAGACGGCTAAAGGGGCAAAGATTTCGACTGTATTCGCATTAGTTGATATTGGACAAGTCATTGCATCTCATACAACAACCGGTGCAGAAAACCCAAACTATCCTCAAGAATTGCAACCACGAGATCGTAGTCGTGAATCATCAAAAGCATGGGTACATAAAACTGCTAATGATCTAGATCCCGAAAGCCTTGGCCGCTCGGGACGGGCAGATACGGGAGCACCGATAACCGGTGATGATTTAGTTGTTGAATCAGGAAATGGCCGAACCATGGCAATCAAGCTTGCATATGAGCTTGGTACCGCAGATGAGTATAAACAATGGTTGATTGAAGAAGCCGATTACTTTGGTTTTAGCACTGAGCAGGTACAAGCCATAGCTAAACCAATTTTGATACGTATTCGTACAACTGAGATCGATAGAGCACAATTTGCTATTGATGCAAACCAAGATGATAAGTTGTCATTTACAGCTACAGAACGAGCTAAAGCCGATGCTAAACGATTAGATGAGAATTTACTGGCTCTCTTTAACCCAAGTGAAGACGGCGATTTACTAGCAGTAAGTAATCAAAAGTTCATTCAAGGTTTTTTAACTAAATTAGGTGATACAGAAGCAGCGCAGTACACCACGAAAGATAAAAAACCAACACAAGCACTCATTAATAGAATCAAGGCTGCAATTTTTAGTAAAGCGTACAACGATGATCGTCTGTTAGAAATGATGGCTGATCAAACAAAACCAGATCTTCAAAATATGCTTAATGCACTAGGTGTTGCTGCTCCTAAATTTATTGAAGCACAAGCTATTAGCCGTGGGAATGTTCAAGATATTTCAGATCAAATCGTGGATGGTGTGGAGCAAGCCATAGATCAACGTGTTGCAAATGCAATTATTGATGCAGCAAATACTATTTTATCAGCAAAGCAAAATGATCAAGATATTGTTGAGTTTGTACAGCAGCAAGGTCTTTTCGAGGATCTGGGAGAAGGTGTTGCTGAGCTGGCCGTGTTTCTAGCTAAGAATAGCCGCAGTTCAAAAAAAATGAGTATGTTGTTTAAAGCTCTTGCGGAATTTGCAGAAAAACAGGCTTTAGATAGCATTAACGTTGGGTTATTTGGTGAGCCTGAACCCGTTAGTGTGAAAGATGCAATCCAATATGCAAAGCAAGTACTTGGAAAGGATTTCATAAGTGTAGAAATGTATGATTCTATTGAAGGGATAAACATTTCTAGTAACCATAAGATAGTTCGCTTAACGAAAGAGGGAGCAGAACGTTTTCATAATTCTTTGAAAATTAGTGTTGATTTAGCTTCTGGTCCAGACAAATCTGTTGTGTTCAATCTGGATAATGATTTAAGAGCTGCATTTCTTAAATCAGAAATTGATAAACAAGCTCATAATGCAGCAACATCTCCATTCAATTTGTTATCCGAACCTACTGAAGAACAAAAAGTTTCAGGTGATTATCAAAAGGGCATTATTGAAATTGCTGGTTTAAAAATAGCAATTGAAAATCCGGCAGGTTCTCTACGTTATGGTAAAGATCAAGATGGCAACTTTTGGCAAATCTTAATGAAACACCACTATGGATATATTGAAGGCACACAGGGCGCAGATGGAGATGAAATAGATGTATTTGTGAAAAGCGGGCTAGAGAAAATACCTGATTCCGTTTATATCATTCGTCAGCAAAATAAAGATGGAACTTTTGATGAGCATAAAATCATTATAGGCGCTAGTGATTTCATTGAAGCAAAAAATATTTACCATGCAAATTTTGACGAAAATTGGTCTGGCTTTGCAGGAATTAAAGAGATTTCATTAGAAAGTCTCAAAGCTAGTTTGAATCATACATGGAGTGAATTTGATTCAATTTTGCAGCAACTACCGACATTAGACATAGTAAATGAAAATCCTCTCGATGCTATTAATCAAATGATTGATCATGTAAAGCAAAAATTTCATACTTACGAAATACAACCACCTAGAATAAAAGTATATGGTTGGAAATCAGTTGAAATGGCAAAGCACTTAACTTACCGAGAACTTCATCTTTTAAAATATAAAACTAATCATGAACATAAATTATCTATTCCTAATGGGATTTATAATGTTGATGAAAAAGGGCTTAAAAAACTCAATGCAATAAGCTGGGCAATCTATCATAGAGATAAGTTATTCCGCGAAGGTAAACTTGCTAATGAAATGCAGCCAGATTCTAGTGACATTATCAACATTCAAAATGAAGCTAAGAGATATATTGAGCTGGGTTTATTTGATAGCGTAGTAAACGAAAATGATAATTTTCTTTTAGATGAAATTGATGATTCAGAAAAAATGAGAATAAATGACATTCTATACGAAGGATTAGATGTTTAGTTCTGGAACCTACTAAAAATTAAGTACTTATGAACATTCAACATAGGAATGTAAAGTTCCTATGTTGAGGAATATTTTTCCAGATCAAAGTACTAATCAAATTTTTCTTTTCTTCCTTTTCTAGCTATTAATTTATTCCTGTAACTGGAATTCCTCACAACATTTCTTTATAACATTTCTTAGCCACTGATGTGCTAAGTCACGTTCTTTCCTAATATGCCAGGCTTGCATATATGAGAATCCTGGAAGGTTTATCGGAGGGGCAAATTGGCAAAGTGATTCATGATAATTTTCTGAACACACAGATCTACTAGCAACTGTTAATATCAAATTAGTACCTGGTAATAACTGCACAGCCGCACTCCAATGAGGCAAGGCGACATTGATATGACGTTTAAGTCCTTTAGCAGCCAACGCTTTCTCGATTTCATCAACTGAGTCAGGCTTGAGTCCAAGCATCACATGTGGCCTTTCAAGCCATTCTTCCAGTGACAAATCTCTATTCTTAGGTAGATAGGTTCTATCTGCGAGGCAGATAAACTGCTCAGGAAAAAGGAATTCTTTCTGAATTTCCTCATTATGCACTGGAAAAATTCCAAGAGCTAAGTCAAGCTCACCTTCTTCTAGTTGCATCAGCATCATTTCGCGACTTGCCTGACTTATGGCGAGATCAATACGTGGAGCCACTTTATTTATATGACCTATGAGCTTGGGTAGTATGATCCTTGCTGCATAGTCTGACATTGCAATCCTGAATGTACGTTGAGCCGTAAAAGGATCGAATTCGGGTGAACCAAGCATTTCATTTAACTCAGTTAATGCACCTTCGAGTGAAGGTAATAAGCTTTGCGCGCGTACTGTTAAAACCATCTTTCCATCTTTACGTACCATTAATGGATCATTGAATAAAGATCGTAATTGAGACAGAGCATGACTAACGGCTGGTTGGCTTCTGTGTAATCTAATAGCCGCACGAGTGACGTGTTTTTCGGTCAATAATGCATGAAGTGTTAATAAAAGATTTAAATCTATTCTACGAAGTTCATCCATGGTGTGCATACTCAACATGCATATAAACGATTTTTATAAATATATCGTATATGAAATAATAATTACATCAAATAATCATTCACCTGAAGAGGCTTAATATGTTGAGTAAAACAATGCTGTTCTCTCTGATACCAGCAGGAATGGCATTTCTAGCTGGTGCGGTATTACCTTTTCAGGCAACAAGCAATGGTGAAGTAGGAAAAGCTCTAGGTCACCCTCTTTGGGGAGCTATAGTTTCGCTTATCGTAAGTGCAGCGGTCGTACTTTTACTATTATGGCTTCTAAAAGTGCCTAGCCCACGTGTCGGTAATGCCTTACAGGCACCATGGTGGGTTTGGATTGGTGGTGTGCTAGGAGCTGTCTATGTTGCAAGTGCAGCAGCATTTGCCCCTAAGTTAGGAGCTGGTGGATTTATTGTACTAGTTGTAGCGGGTCAAATGATTGCAGCAGTTGTTGTTGATCATTTTGGATTAATGAATTTAACACCACGTCCAATCAATCTCGCACGATTTGCAGGCGTATTTTTCATTCTTGCTGGAGCTGTATTAATTCAATACGGTGGACACATATCTTCTGCCGATGCAACAACTACTACTGATCAGCAGAATAGAATTTAAAATCAATATGCTAAGCAGTTTCTAGCGAATTGCTTAACCTATGAAAGTAATTTAATCAAGGAATCTAAACATGAATATCGTAAAAATCCAATTCAGTGATGGTCGCCCCGATGTAGCAGGCATTCAAGATGTAAATAATGTCTTAAATGCAATCGGAGTACGTGCAACTACCATTAAAATTCCTACTGAAGCTCGTCCATTACTTAAAGCATATAAGAACCGTGCTATTACAGAAGGCGAGGAGCATCAACTAATCTCTATTTTTAATTTGAATCGCGCTGAATTAATGGAACAAATCCAGCTTGCTGGTCGTACTCCAGTCATTCCTGATGGTGGTGTATTCACAACTGAAGGGGGCCAATCTTCTTATCCTAAAGTGTATGACATGAAAGCAATGTCACCAGAAGTACAAAATTTTGTTCTAAATAAATATGGTCGTCTACATGTGAATACTTCTGATACTGGATTAGGTATTGACGAAGTTATGACTGTTATTACAGGTGGACCTTTCACTTGGATGTTCCTGTTACCTGATGGTGTATTAGCTCGTCTCACCGTAGAATTTATAGGTGAAAATGAAGATGCCGTTCGTCTGAGTTACCCTGGTATTCGAATGCACGCAGGCTATATGGATGCCAAAGAAGGTTTAGTTGTTGCTTTTGCTCATGGACCGGACAACTTTGAAATTAAATATGAAGCAGATATTCAATATTCAGAGTTACTTGGTGACAATCCATGGGTTGACTTCTCTGGTGAAATGCCTCGACTACACAGTAAACTTGCCTAGAATTTTTTATACAGATAACTACTATCACTTCTATTATTAAAACAAAATTAGTGAATACAAGTTGTTGTAAAATATAAATTTATTATATATCTTAAAAATACTCAGTTCTACGTATCTGAGTATTTTTAATTTTTTACTATTTATATTGATTTCATTACATCTGCTTTACAAAAGCCATAAGAAAATGTTTTTTTGATGAAAATTTTCAAAAATGATTCAACATGTAATTCGTGAAATAAAATAAGTATTTTTCTGCTTGGAACCATTATTAGATGATAAAATTTTAATTACTAATAATAGTCTTATCTTTTAAGGTAGGACTTTTTTATGTCCAAAGCTTTAGCATATGCACCAGCTGTAAATACAGCAAAAACTAAGTTGCCAAGTACTGAATCAGATCCATTCTATGGTTCTATTTCAAAGCATAAATATGCAGAATTTTCTCTTTGTGATAAAGATGGTAACCCAATAGCGTCACCTGTAATTAGAGCATTGCTTACTGAAGGTGATAAAAGCATTGAGAGCCAATGGCAAACTCCGTTTGAAAATAGCAATCCTGAGCTAAAAATGCCTATGTTGATGGCTAACTTGCAAACTGGGCAAATGCTTCAAGTCGCTGGTTCTTTGGGAGAAAATTCCCCTTTTAAGTCTGCACTAATTGATATGGCATCAGGACCTTTATCAACTGCTGAAAATGCACTAAAGAGTGTTGAAGGAAGAACAAATTTAACCAAAGTGAATACAACGCAAGTATTCCTATCTACTTCTTCAGTACGTCTCAATTTATCAGTCTTTTTCTTGGCCTTTAGTGATGCGAAATCAGAAGTTGAAGACAGAATTATGCAATTGGAGGCATGGAGTCTGCCAGTTACATTATCTTCAGATTCTACGCTACAGAATGTCGTTAATGACTCAAATACAGCCCTAGAAGGATTATTTTCAGGTGTAATCCCGCCTTTTGTATCTCTTACTACCCATGGCAAAACTTATAAACCCTTTATTATTGAAAGTGTTTCAGCACCAATAGTCGCGCCAATTGATGAAAAAGGTAACCGGTTAAGTTTGGCCGTCAATATTAGTTTAATGAGTCGTACTGCATGGGACTCAAAAGACATTTATTCATTATATGGAGGCAACTAATGATTACATTTGATCCTGTGCCAGTTGGTGAAAATACCTTCCAAATGCAAGAGCTTAGTTTTGAACAATGTTTAAAAGTCTCAATTATTCAACCTCATTTAAATGAAAAGAGGCTTACAGCCTTTCTAAAATCTGTCTTAGATAGTGTGTTTGATCCATTACTTTTAACGATTCAAGAACGGTATTTACTGCTACTTAAGTATCTTGAAAAACAAAGTAATACTATGTTGGAAGTGGATACTGACTGGACTAAAGTTTTCCTTCGATCTGAAATCTTATGGAAAACTGAAGTTTCTCTGAATGGTGTAACTGTTAGACAGTTAAATGGAAAAGAAGCGGAGTTCCTTGAAGCGAATTGTAAGAATGTCGCGGAATGGATTGCATGCATGATGGCTTTTCAGCTGAGCTATTCTAATCATGAGCACTTAGCTTTATTGCCGGATAGAACAAATCCACAATTATTTGAAGAACAATTTAAACAACGGCTAGACTTTATCAAGAAAATGCCAGCGAGTGATTTCGATTTGTGCTATCAAGATTTTAATAATTTAAACAACGAGTTATTCACTCATTTACGGTTAAGTGTCGATAACTATGGCATTTTAGTGGAAAGAGGTGCAGATGACGCGCCTGCTCGATTTCGCACCGCTTCCGTCTTTACTGGAATCATCAAAGAGTTGGACCGATCTTTTGCTTGAGACTGTTAATAGTATTTCTGCAAACTGTCCAATGCCTTTGTTTGATGCTTTGAAAATGCCTTTGAGTTTTGAAAGTACTTATTTCAATTCTTCTGCATGGGAAAGCCGCAAAAAATATTTAGAAAATGAAGTTGAGCGGCACAATGCTTTTATAAAACTGGGACAGGAAGTCATTAAGGGGCTAAATGCATTAGCTAGTAGAAGTCGATAATAATTAATTATTAAAAGTCTGAATTATTCAGGCTTTTTTTATACCTTTCTCTTTGGAACCATACTCATTTTAAAACCATAATTCTTGCAAAAATAACCACAAATGAAACGTGGGGAATAGGTCATGTCTGATCATCAGGCAATTGAAGTCACAGTTACTACTTTTGCTAATAAGACTACTTTCTGGAGTGGTTTAGCAAGTGCTTTTGGCTCTTTAACATCAATTAATTGGTTGAGCTATACGGGTGCAATTGTGGCTGTAGTTGGCCTATTCATCAGTTTAATTTTTCAGTGGAGACGTGATCGCAGAGAACGTAAAGAAAGTGAACTACGTGAAAAAGAAAGCGAGTTACGTATTAAAGCTTTAGAGCAAGAAAGTTTACGAAAGAGGAACGATGAATGAAGTTAATTGAAAACAATGCTTGGCAGTATCTTTCTGTTAAGTTACCCGCCGTAGGTGCATTCATCATGTTAATTATGCTCCCAGCGCTGCAATGGGGGGTAGATTATGAAGTTATCCCCGAAAAATATCATGCATTTGTTACTGGTACATTGATGCTTGTTTTGTCATGGATTGGAAAGAAAATTTCTCAACCTCGACTTAACGGGCCTCAATTAACAGGTGAGTTAGTTGGAATCAATTCTTTGTTGAATATCCCATCACCAACAAAGCTTGATGAATTAGCATGGATTGCAGAAGCTAAAAAGCATCTTGGTCTTCAAGAAATACCAGGTAAACAGCACAATCCAACTATTTTGAAATGGTTAAAAGAGCTTAAAGCTTGGTGGGCCGATGATGAAACAGCGTGGTGCGGTACTTTCGTTGCTCATTGCTTGAAAGTAGCAGGAATTACTTACCCTAAGCATTGGTATCGTGCATTAGATTACGTAAATTACGGCGCAAAATTAGCAAAACCCGCTTATGGTTGTGTTGCTATTAAAACCCGTAAAGGTGGGGGTCATGTTTGCTTTGTTGTAGGACGTGATAAGTCTTCAGGAAAACTCGTTTGCCTTGGTGGTAACCAATCAAATAAAGTGTGTTACGCACTATATAGTGAATCAGAATTCCAAGAGTTCCGTTGGTATGGACGTACACCTCAACCAGCAAGTAAACGTTATTCTTTACCACAATTAAAGGGCGTAACAGCAACTAAGGTATCTGAAGCCTAATGAAGTTACTATTACTGAGCTTTCTTTTATGTGGTTGTACGGCACATACGATTAATAGCAATGTAAATGTTTCAATATGCGTAAGAGCACTTTAAAAAAAGCCCTGAACATTCAGGGCTTTTTATTAATGAAGATACTTTTTACTCTAAGTCATCTAATAAAAAAGTGGTACTTTAGTTCAAAAGATTGTTTTCAACATGTATGGCTATACTTCTTCCCGTTGCACAAGATTGGAGGTAAAGGTCAAATGCTGATGTAATGCTTGGATCCGTCAGAAGATAAGACAAATTTTGAAAACCCTCAAAAAGTCTATAATCGATCAAGAAATTGGCAAGAATCAATCAGACAAGCTTTGCGTGGAATTATTTATTCTAAACCAGACAGTTGCGCGGCTTGTACTGCTACTCCACGCACATTACATAAATATTGGAAACTCGGTGAGGGGTACTCAGGATTATGAAAAATTTAACATTAAAACATTACATGGCACTTGTTTTGATTCTTTCTGGGACTATTGCAATTTGCTTTGAATCTCTCACAAAAGGGTTTGTCACCTATGTACCTTATGGCGGAGGTGAGTATGTTTACTTGAGAGAAATGCAAGGCTCAACTGAAGACGAGAGTATACTTCTTTGGTTCTTCGGCATAGTAAGCGTTATCCTTGGTGCGATAATGTACTTTGTGAAGAATATTACTTATGTTCTGAGAATTGGTTTTTTTGTTTATGTATTCCTATTCTTATGTGTATTTATGACTGATAGTGATACTTTAAACCAGCTCATTATTAATACGGTTAAGTTTGATCATAATATTTACCTGATTTTATGGAGCCTTTTTTTGGCCCTCTACACAGGTATCTTCATCAAGCTAAATATCCAGCAAAATAAGTTAGAAGATTAAATATTGAAAAAAATAAAAAATCCTCAACCGAGGATTTTTTATTCTAAAAGTTAATAGTATTCTAATTTACTCTTATATTTAGACATTTCTTAAGTCAGATTAAAAAAATCTTTTTTCAAAGAAAAATTGGCAGAAAAGCTTATATGGACAATTATAAAATGATTATAGAAAACTATAAAAGAACCCTCATAAGAGGGCATAACTATTAATTCCTATATTTTATTGAATATAATCTTGAAACTCATGCTGATGGCATGTTTGGAAATATTTAGGCCATTTAGCTTTAGTTTTGCAGAGTAATCTAAATTGCTCTGGAGCATCTAAATTAACTTTTACTACATAAATTTCAACTGATGAGTGTAAAGAGTGGAGTTTTCTTAAGTCATCTGTTAAATAACGTGGATAGTACCCAATTGTTGATTGACTATCCTTTTCAAATAAAAGTATAGCATGAGGGTCATTGACATTAAGGTCTTCTAGCTCATATCCAATAATTTGATTTTCTTTAAGTGTTTGGATTTTTAGCTTTTGGTCTTTATCTAAATATCTAATACCACTCACAAAGAAAGTATTAAAGTAATATCCATCTTGTTGTTCTGGAACGCTAATAACACGATAATTATCAGTTGCCTTTTCTCCTCCTGAAATAGCAAGTAGGTCCAAATAGTTTGACTCCGATGTTAAATTGCACCAGTCAAATAGGGCCTCATGTTCAGGTCGGCTTGCAGGAGGAATTCGATTTTTAAGAAATCCAAACAATTCATTTGATTCATACGTTTTTGATTTCTCAGTCATTCTTGGAAAGGGTTGAAATCTAGGGTTTTTTGCTCCTTCAGTGTAATTAAGTAAATATGTACCAGATTCCATTTGAGTAAGTTTGGCTACAGCATGCCACATTCTTCCTGAATGAGAGGTGTCTTGCCAAAGAATAAAAACTGTTTTCATTTGAAAATTCACTCAGTTCCTGCGGTTTCTGTTTAATCGTTCAATTTTGAGTTCGCAATGATAGTATCTTTATTGCATTTAATCATCTCTAAGGCAAATCTTTTAGACACATCACTCATTAAATGATCAGGAATTTTATCGATTATGTTTTTGAATTGGCCTTCATTAATCTCAATTAATCTAGTAACCCATGCATGGTAGGCTGCAGGATACAATTTCCCGAACTCTTGAAAAGCTTCAATAACTTTTAGACGAGTATTTCTATCTTGTTTTAGGTAAAACCATGATTTTGCTCTTTTAGTATATGCTTTAACTGAATTCCCTTGATCTTTTGTTTTAAGACGTTCCTCTTTTTTCTCATCATTAATATTCTTTCCTAGACTGGCGCCATGGTCGAATGTAAGAGCTAAATGTCTATCCCCATTTACTCTTTGAATCATTCCCCAATTTTCATTGTGTCTGTCTTGATTAGCAATGAGAGCATCAAGCATAAGATAACCGACGAAAAATTCTCCTGCTGTTTTGATATTTGGTAGTTCATTAAAGCCTAAAGGCTTTTTTCCAATAAGAAATCTTATAACAATATAGACACGAGGAATAGTTTGGTGGACAAGATCCATAGAATCTGAAATTTTAAATCTCTCTAATAGTTCATTTCCAAGAACCAAGGATTCACCTCGATTTTGAGAAATAAAGTTTTTTGAAACTACTCCACGCAAACCTTTATAAATAGCCAACTCATAGTGAACATGAGGGATACCTAATAAGCCTCCTATTTCACATGCTATTTTCTCTGAACAATCTTCACCTATTCTTAAATGTTGTTGACCATCCTTTTTTGTAACTTGAATCGATTTAAACAGATATTCTTCGTCATCTTTAACATACCAAAACTTATCTTTTGTGCCTAAGTATTCAATATTGTCTTGATCTATATTAGATATATCTACAATATTGTATTTTTCTTCCATCCTAATAAAGCCTTCACCATTCATTTGTTTAATTATCAATAATATTTGTTCATTCTCATAGCATTTTCTTCTACGTTAAAGGCCCTTATTCTAGACTCAATATTAAATCCTGTTAGGTAGCAGTATGACCTACACGTAATATTAATCGAACTTCATTCATTATTATCTTTTGTCATTGCAATTTACAGCATTCCAACCAGTTACAACCTACCTGAGCTGTAACATTAATTGCCTTTTATCTTTACAGCAATGAATGTTGAATTTATGTAACCAAGATGCATGTTTAGATAAGTCATGCAGTTTCAATTATTTAAATTTACTTAAACATACTGCTAGAATTGTTTACTTAATCTTTACTTTATAAAATCATTATTTTTCTTGGAGCTTCTGGTGAGAACACGTTTATTTCCTTTATTAAGTATATCTATTTCAATTTTTTTAAGTGCGTGCTCCTCTCCATTTATCGAACCTAAAGACATCCTGCCTATTTCTACTACTGATCAAACTCAACAAGCGATTGGCTCCTATTTTGATGAAGCTCAGACACAGGGTGTTATTGTCATTAAGGATGGGCACAATATTGATACTTATGGTAATGATTTAACCCGAGCCAATACATTGTATGTACCTGCATCAACTTTTAAGATGTTAAATGCTTTAATTGGTTTGGAAAACAATAAAGCTACAGTCGATGAAGTTTTTAAATGGGATGGGAAAAAGCGTTCATATTCTATATGGGAAAAAGATATGAATTTGGGTGAAGCCATGAAGTTATCAGCGGTTCCTGTATATCAAGAACTCGCAAAACGGATAGGCGTAGATCTAATGCAAAAAGAAGTAAAAAGAGTCAAATTTGGTAATTCAAATATTGGGACAAAAGTTGATGACTTTTGGTTGGTAGGCCCATTAAAGATTACTCCTATTCAAGAAGTTGAGTTTGCTGACAAACTTGCCCATCAAGAGCTACCATTCAAACAGCAAGTACAAAAACAAGTCCAAGATATGCTGTTAATAAAGGAAGTAGAGGGTAACAAAATTTATGCAAAGAGCGGGTGGGGAATGAATGTCACCCCTCAAGTAGGCTGGTTAACAGGTTGGGTGGAACAACCTAACGGGAAAAAAATAGCTTTTTCATTGAACATTGAGATGAAACCAAACATGCCTGGTTCAGTCCGTAATGAAATAGCTCTTAAATCATTAAAACGCTTAGGTATTATTTAATTAGTTCTATATTTAAAGCCCAATCATAATTGATTGGGCTTTAAATCACACAAGTTTATTCACATACTTCTACAAAGTTTCGCGCAGTCTTATCTTTGCTGTCGCGTAGCTTAATGATTTTCTGCCGTTCGCCATAAAGACTGTGAACATCATTTAATGTTTCATCTTTAAGCTGGCTTTTGTATGGACCTTCAACATTGTTTACGTAGTTTTCCATGAAGACTGTCATCCAACATATTGTGTTGAGGTCTCCATAGTCGAAGCCGTTCTTATCTAAGCCTTTAACCCAGTCAGAGTACTGTTCATTTAAAAGACTGCGTGATGTTTCTAACTTAACATAGGAATTGTTAAACAAAGAGTTTTTCAGGGCAGGCTCACTGTTTACATTCTTGTTGGCTTCAATGATCAATCTATAATTGTCAGTAGCATAGTTCTTGAGATCTACTTTTACATAGTTATTGATGTCTTCTTTATCTGTCGAAGCTTTACAAGAAGTCAGGAATAAGCAGGAAAGTAGTAATATTGGTATTAATGTAATTTTCATATTGAGAAACGGTTATTAGGTGGGGAATAGTGGTACTTCTGAATATATAAAGAAACAGTAGCTTGATCATACGGGCGACCGAAGACATTTTTATACATATATTCGTTAATACCATATGGTCCATTGTTGGTAAACGTTGCTAAAGCATTAGCGGCAAGTACAGGCTTACTCGCATTAGATAATGCCAAATCTATTATTTCACCAAAGTTTTGTTTAGCAATTGCCATACGAGCTTTAAAGGTATCCTTTGCAAGTTCTGTAATCATCTCGGCACCTTTATTCCTAGAGTGCTTCTGAGCATAAAGAGTGAACTTCAAATACATCATCGTATGGAATGAATAACGTTCTAACACTTCATCTGTAAATTGACGTAAATCGAATTCAAGACCAAAGCGTATTGCAAGATCATGCTCAAAAGGATAATGCTGTTTGATCCAGTCCCATTGTGCTTGATTCATCATGAAAGTATAAGGTACTGTTGTATGATAGTTTAGAATCTTAACAATGCTATTACATAAGAGAGGGTCCAGTAACTCATCCGCATGACAGACCTTAACCTCGTTATCCAAAGAGGGAATTAATGTCGGTGAAAATACTTTATCTTGTGCCATTTTCAATCCTTAAAGCGGTGGTAGCGGTTTAGAAGCATCAATCGTCTGAAACTCCACCTCATCAGGTGTAGCAGCATTGATAATATGTGTTTTACCTTCTTTATCGGTCCAACCGGTTTCTACCTTTCCATCCTTTTTATAAATAATTGAATAGGGAATATCACTAAAGACCTTTTGTGTCTTCTCGTCCTTTAATTGGAACTGAATTCCATATTCTTTTGGTTTATCTTCAACAAAGTTATCTTGGGCAGCCGTATTAGTAGTAGCTGAACTTTGAGACGAACCACCATTATCCTGAACAACTAAATTTTGTTGAGGCAATAATTTGCAACCACATGAAAGTGAATCATTCACTCTCGCTGCAGCTTTACCAAAAATTTGCATGTATGGATCGCCAGAGACAATAGTCGCAACTATCTTATGAGTTGGGCAGGTTGCTTTATCACCGACACAGGCAACGGGAATCCCGTCAATCAGGAACATGTTGTTCCCAGAAATTACTTGGCCACCACCAGAAGTTGGGCAGCCTATTGTTATATATGGTGTTGCCAAAACTATGCCTTCTTATTTTCGTGAAGTGGCAAAATCATAACAAAGTAAGGGTAGACAATTCTGTATAGTTTTATTGTAATTCCATTTTTAAGAAAGAAGTTTAAGTTTAATTTCTATTTATAAGCTTCTTTTCACGAATTATGTAATGGGATGACCATTTATATTAACTTAATATAAAATTGAATATAGCTTACTATTTAATCTGAAAAATTATGAATAATTGGAAAAAATTAGAGAAACATGTTCAGGAAGTGTATTCCTTTCTTCTAAATATGAAGGATGAGGGAATTGTGGTAGGACATGATGTCCAAATTATTGACAAGATGGGCCGATCACATCAAGTTGATGTTTTTTACCAATTTGAAAAAGCTGGGGTAATTCATAAGGTTGCAATTGAGTGTAAGGATCATGGGCGGCCAATTGATAATGGTCTAGTTGCCAAGTTTTATGGAAAATTAATAAATGCTGGTGATATAAGAAAAGTAATGATTTCAAAATATGGCTATCAGAAGTTAGCTAAGGAAATTGCAGAAGATAATGATGTTCTATTACTAACTATTGATGAACTCCCTAAATTAAATGAGTTAATAGCAGGACGCATTAAATCAGTAGCTTTGCCAGATGATACAACTATTGGTGAACCATTTTGGACTATCATGGAATTACGAAATGGGAGTGTTAGTGGAAGCTATTACGGAATTGATAATGTGACTAATCATAAAGATTTCGTTCTATTTTACTCTAGGGACCATGCTCAAAGATTTTTTAGAGAAGAAGAACTTGATAGTAAAAATTGGTGTATTAGAGGTATGCCTCAATATGTATTTAGGGGTTTTCTTCTTATGCTTCAATTTTTTGAAAGCCGAGGTTACGGGGCATCCATTTTTTTTGTTTCACCAGAAATATCTGAGAGAGATCGATTTTATCGTATGAGTATGTCAAGTGAAGTACTGGGTGAACAATACTATTTGGGTGAAATGCCAGTTCTTAAAAGGGACTAACGGTGTAGTGTTTAATTGTAGCTAATAGAGTAAGTATCGGCGGATAGTGTGTCATGAATTAGCATTTTGTATCAACTGGTCAAGGTTAGTCAAATCATCTGAAGTGGTTTGCTAACCTTTTAATATTTTTTAAGCTTTTGAAAAAAGTTAATTTGGATTTTTAACCCAAGATTTGAACCCAATTAGAGAAACTATAATCCCAATGATTGTGAGAACGGCAGTTATTATCAGCCAAAACAATTTTATTCTTTCATATAAAACTAATGTATAGGTTGCCTCGAGATTTTCTAAAATTACCTTCTCTGTTTCAATTCCTTTCTTTTCAGACTCCTTTAAATTTATTAGTATTTCATTCTTGTACTTTGATAGATCTTTTTTGTTTTTTATTGCATTGTTATGAATATTAATGCTTTTATTCACTGTGTCAGCGTAATCATTATATTTGAAAGTTGTTTCTTGAACTTTAACCAATGCTTTTATTCTATATATTTCAGTTCGCTCATAATTACTAAGAGAGATATTTATTGCCCAAAAGATAAGAGCTAGACCTCCAATCGCGAGAAATTTATCAAGCCTATCCAATGGTATTTCTAAAGACATTTTTATAGATTCCTTTAATAACTAAAAACTACCAAATTTCAGTTTTATATGGAAATTGTGGTTTGAAATCATGAAGTTCAAATCCTTTTATAAATACAATTTCAAATGTATCAGGTGTTATCATTTTTATCTTTGCTCTAGCACAATCAACCTCTCTACCTCCTTGCCTCTTATGAATTCTAATAATAAAAGATCGACGAAATGCCTTTTCAAAGTAAAAATCTAATTCTTTTGAGTAGCTATTTAAAACTATCGTACCATTAAATATGTGAGATTTTGAGTTGTTGATATATATAGTAAAAAATACCGAATCTGTACTACTAAAGTCTCCTTCATTTGTCCAAGATTCTTGTTCAAGAAAACGTTTTCTCGTTTCTATCATTAATTTATTGTTATGTTCTAGAAAAAAATAAATTAGTGTTATTAAAGCAATAAAAAAACCTAAAATTGTACAAATATTCGCTATTAAACTAATAATTTCAGTCACTACCTGATTTGTTATCATTAATCACCAACTGTTCCTAAAATAGGAATCTTCTGTGGCTCAATCATCCGAGCCCTACCAATAATCTCAGCTAACTCATCATAAGTTAAATTAAAAGAATCTTCACTATCAAAACATAGACTATATTTTTGCCCTCATATTCTGGTGGTGTGGGTGGCACAAAACGCTTAGGTATAAGTGTTTGGGTTAATTGATCGTCAGTTAGTCGTGTAAAGTTCATACTAGGTTCCTCATAAAAGATTTAACTGAGCAAATATTTGCTCAAAATCAGTAAGAATTAATAAAAATGAGCAAATATTTTCTCATTTTGTTATCAATGGCAGTTCATCCCACCTAAACGGATTCCTACTCAATTTATCCCGCGACATCGACCAGTTTCGATTTGGTACAAAACATGGTCCGACACCGAGTTTTTTCTTTCCAAACTTACTGTGAATACCATCCATGGCTTTCATCAAACATTCCTTTTTCTCTATGCGCTCAAAGTCGGTTAAGAGGTCATAAGTATGACCAGACTTAGGCTCTAGACAGGTCAGCACAACACCACATTTTTTATATTTAATTCCTTCTTTGTAGATATCGTTCAACATTCTTGTTGCAGCTTTAACAAAATCAACTGCGCAATCCGTCGGTTCTGAAAAAGAGCCTGTAATAGATTTATTGTAAAACGGCACATTTGGGTCGAAAGGGTTTGACTGCACAAAAGCAATCATACATCCGCATAAAAGCTCTTCATCACGTAGCCTTTTACATGCATCCTGAGCATACATTGATATTGCTTCTTTAAGATCTGTTAGTTCAGTTACGCGACTACCAAAAGACCGGCTTGCAACTATTTGCTTTTTTGAAGGAGGAGTGTGCTCGATCTCAATGCATGAGATGCCCTGTAATTCGTAAATAGTGCGGGCCATGACTATAGAAAATTTCTTTTGCATCTCTCGAGGTTCAGCACAAGCTAAATCAAGCACTGTATTAATTCCCATCAATTGAAGCTTTTTTGAATGCTTACGACCGACCCCCCAAACTTCAGATACTTCAATTAATGAGAAATAATATTCTTTGTTGCAAGGATCCATGTTTACGAGATCGCACACACTATTAAACCCCACATTCTTTTTAGCTATATGGTTAGCTATCTTCGATTCAGTTTTACTTCTTCCAATCCCCACACATACCGGCAATCCTAGCCATTTCCATATTTGTTGGCGCATTTGTTGCCCGACCTTTTCAAGATCGAAATTCTTTTCATAAGCAGAAAAATCAACAAAACACTCATCTATAGAGTAAGGTTCAACTTCTTCTGCGGTTACGTACGAGCTCAGAATCTTATGGAAACGTCTCGACATTTCTGCATACATTGCATAGTTGCTTGAAAGTACGATTACGTTGTGCTGCTGAACAATTTCTTTAATTTGGAATAGGGGAACTCCCATTCTGATACCGAGTGCTTTTGCTTCATTTGATCTTGCTACTGCACAGCCGTCGTTATTCGAGAGGACGATAGTACTTTTATTATTCAAACTAGGGTTGAATACTCTTTCACATGATACATACATGTTATTGACGTCAATCAGGAAAAAGACTTTGTTCTCATGTTTCATGATTTTTTTCTTGTCATCTTAATGATATGGGTGACAACACCCCAGATAATCAATTCTTGGTTATCTAATAAGTAAATATTTTTATAATCGGGATTTTCCGCTTTAAGCCATTGTCCTGTTTCATCAATCATCAGGCGTTTCACTGTGAAATCATTATCTATTAGCGCTACAACTATATCGCCGTGTTTTGCATCAAGGCTACGATCTACAATTAGCTCGTCATCAATATCGATACCAGCGTTTAACATTGAGAGAGAGGCGACTTTTACAATAAAGGTTGCTGTCTCATTTTTAATTAAGTGCTCGTTCATATCGAGCGCTTTATCTATATAGTCCTGAGCTGGGCTCGGGAAACCTGCCGAAATCTTCTCAAGTGCATAAGGAATAAGCATATGAGAAGTTGGAACAACTAACTTAATAGACATAACTTCAGATAAAACAGCACTTTGTAAATACGGTTTTATCTGGATGATGGATGGTGCAATTTCGCTCATAAAATATCCTCTATCTTGAATTTGTAACGTATTCAAGATGATATGCTAGAGCTCAGTTAAAATTCAAATTTAAAAAACTGTGGATAAATAGGGACTAGTCATAACTTGTCGCGCTAGAAAGTGTATTTGGTCGGAAAGTACTCTTCAGTTAAATTGAAAAGCACTTTTAATTTTGAAAAGAAGTTTAATCTTTTTTTTCTAAATTAGGATTTTCATCAAAATGAAGCCAACCATTTTTCATCCAAGTTTCAACTTTTTCTTTACCTAAAATATGAAATAGATTATTTAAAAGGGAAAATTTTGCTTTTTGATCAAAATAATAAATAAAAACTCTAACTTTATTATCAGAAATTTCATTAAAAGAAAAAATTTCATTAATATAAACTTCATCGGATATATCTAAGGAATGGCCCCAAATTTGTATGTTTAAATCGAAATTCTCAATAGATTTTTTTATTCTATTTATTAAAGTGTTGTAAGAGGGTATGTTGCTGGGTAGTGGTACACCAGCTCTATAGTCTAATTTCGACTCGCTTAATTCTTCATTTAACAACTTTAAATCATTAAGTTTTGAATTTAAAAATTGATAATTAGTATTCTTATAAATTTTTTGGTGATACTTGGTAAAACCATACGCTTTTAATCTTTTTAGAGAAACATCTTTTAATTCTGAAATACCAAGTACTAAATTGTGTGGTTTACCTAATTTTCCATGAAGAAAATGAATTGTTGCAGGGGTTTCATAAAAATTTTCAAAGGTAGTGGTGTAGTTAAAAGAAAATACTTCATCAATACAATCAGATTTATTAAAGCTGAATTTTTTAAAAGGTAATAGTTTGTCAACAACTAAGCATAAATATAAGTTAAAAAGATCAATAAAATCATCTAATTGATCTTGTAGATGTTGTAAATATTTCTGACTGTTAAATCCATATTTTTCATCATTCGGTACTGTATAAAAAGAAGAAGAAATAAATCCATACCTATATCCTGGACTATTTGCAGTTACTTCCTCTTCAATAAGATTTAAGCATGATAAAAGGTGGAATTGTATTTCAGAGAAATAATATTGATTAATTCTATCAGAATACTTTGTATAAACCGGATAATTAAAAATTCCATATGTATTATATTTTTCTTCAATTTTTTCTATAGCTTTAGCAACTAAAACTAATGCCTCTTCAATTTTTTGTTCAAAATCAATCCATGTTTTTATTTCAGTAAAATGATTGTGAAAATATTTATACCATGAGTTCTTGTTTAGTTTGTCTTTAATGCTTTTAACTTCATTTTGTGGAATTATTATTTTATTGGTGTCGTACAAAGTTTTGGTTTTGTCAAAGAAGTAATATTCACTTTCTAATAGCTCACCAAAAATATTTTTAAACTCCATATCTATATTATTTTTTTTAAAATTTTGAATAGATTGCATGGCAAACATAAAGTGATCATATTTTGTCGGTAAAAAGTGTGATAAGTCAAAGCCATTGCCGACAACTAAAATATTCACATGTGTTTCCTTAATATAAATTTTAAAGAAGATACATTAAAAAATAATAGTTTTAAAGACTTAGCTAGCTTGAAGCTTTAGGTAAAAATTCAGCTTTAAATTCACCTAAGGGCATCTTAAAGAAAAATTGATCAGCATCTTCTTTTTTACAGTTCAACCAATCTTCCCTGTATTCTTCAGGGATTACAATAATTGACCGTTTCTCATCTTCAGATTTGTGGAACTGACCCATGAAAGGGTGGTTGTCAGCGTTGATAGTCAGCATCGACATTGATCGAACTTGCTGCCCATTAATAACAGTTGATTCGTAAATTGCCGCGATAGTGAAGGGCAAGCCATCTTCTCTAAAAATTCCCCAACGTTCTGCTTTCCCGTTTACATAACGAGGTTCATAAATTTTTTCAGCTGGTATTAAAGCAAACTGACTTTTTGCCCAAGCATGTTGAAAACTTGGAAGTGTGGCAACCGTTTCTGTTCTAGCGTTGTAGGTATAACGAGAATACTTTAGGTCATGTTTCCATGTGGGGATTAATCCAAACTTAACCTGACGCCATTCTATGTTCCCCTTGTTACTAAAAAGTAAAGGGCAGTCGTAACCAGGGTAAATATCAGCTTTATACTCAAAAGTAGGTTCAAAAAGATTAAGCAGGTGTACCCGATCTTTTTCTATAGGTTTGTAATTTGCACACATAGCTAAATCCTTTAACTTTTTTATAACTTATTATTTTTGTACAAACTTGTGTACATATTTTTATTACAACTTGTGTTTTTAGGAAATAGTATAGAAAAATCAATTATTTAAGAAATGTACCATTCTTATCAAACATTATAATTTTAGACATATTTTTAAATATCTCCAAAATCATTTAAAACAAAATTTCTAAGACACATCAACCATATATCCTTTTAAAATCATAAATTAAACAAACTTATAAACACTCAAATTAATTTAAAGCTCTATCCATTAATTTTCTAAAATTTGTACAGATTAATAGGATGGAGAGGGAAGATAAAGGGTTTGAAATTATAACGCGGAAGTTTGCAAAACAAAAAATAATAATGAAACAGTTTTAGTAGAAAATTCTTTCGTTGGTTGGGCTAAAAAACATCACCATAATCTTATAAATTGGAAATATAAAAATTTATTTAAGGTTTTGCTTTATTATGGTTAAGTTCGCTTACATAGTATACGTATTGACAAACATTTTATAAATTGAAGAATACTTGTTTAAAGTTATATTTAAAAATATGTCTATAAGAACTTAGGGAAAACAATGAAAATTGGATTTATTGGCGGAACCAATGACGGTATCGTAATCAATGCTGCCGATGGCCTTGATACTTATAAACTTGACTGGCACTACAAAGCAGAAAAACACTGTGAATCACAATTTACATTAGGGCTTAATGGACCTGAATATGATTATTACAATTTATTAATTCTAAGAAAAAATAAAGAGGCTAAACTTTTTTATGTACTTACTACTATGGAGAAAGAGGAAATAGCCAATAAAATCCATGAATATTGGGAATGCTCGACCTGTGTTGGTTACGACTTTGATGAGTAAGCATTCCTGATTTCATATAGCACATGTGCTCTTAATTCGTGATGGAGAGGAACTTTAGGGTGGTTAAAGCTCTTCACTTTCTGCATTCCCAGCCTTTCCATTACAGCTTGAGATGGTCTATTAAGAGTAGATGTGAATGACACGACCTTATTTAAATTGAGTACATTAAAAGCATAGTCTAAAACAGCTTTTGCTCCTTCAGTTGCATAACCTTGCTTCCAAAATTCTTTTGCAAGTCGCCAGCCAATTTCCACGCATGGAGAGAAATCAAATTGTTCAGGTTGGTTATGCAAACCAATAAATCCGATAAATTGATGGCTTTCTTTTAATTCTACTGCCCAAAACCCCCAACCATTTTCATCAATGAGAAGTGAAATTTTTTGTATTAAGTTAAGACTTTCTTGGGGTGTCAGTAGATTTGGGAAAAATTGCATGACGTCTTGATCTAGGCCCATTTTGATAAAAGGCTCAAAATCATTTTCTTTCCATTGTCTTAAAATTAAACGTTTAGTTTCGATCATAGGATTGCTCTTGGATGGAAAATTTGAGATTAAAGTGGTTTTTGCACAATCTTCTGTAAAATGATTTTAGAGTTGATGCTTACGACACCTTTAATTTTATTTAAAGTATTAATAACAAAATGCGAAAAAGAATTTAGATCTTTAGTCGCCACGTGTAAAACATAATTAGATTCGCCCGTAATAATATAGGCATTAATCACTTCATCAAAATTTTTGATCTGACTTAAAAAAAAGTTGTGATCGTTTTCGGTTAGTTGAGCAAGTTTAATTTCAACAATGGCCTCAATTTTTATGCCTAATTTTTCATAATTGACTTTTGCCTGATATTTTTCAATTACTCCATTGCTTTCTAAAATTTTGACACGTCGATGACAAGCTGATGCGGAAAGATTAACGAGATCGGCGAGTTCTTGGTTACTTAATCGAGCGTTATCTTGCAAATGCCTTAAGATTTTTAGATCGGTTGCATCTATATTCATTTTCGAATCTCATCCGTATATTTTCGTTTTAATTAGAATTTTATACGGAAATTAAAGAATTTAATCAAATATTATCGAATAAATCGTAAGAATTGCCATGATAAAATTCAAACACAAAGGAAATGTTGAAATAGGTGAAATAACAAATGATTACTCATGAACAGTGCCTGTATTGGGATCAGGAAGATGAACTCAAAAAATTTAAAGATGAATTTGCGCTTCCAAAAGAAGTGATTTATTTAGATGGTAATTCTTTAGGCGCAAGACCAAAGAAATCATTAGATGTCGCTCAGCATATTATTTCCCAAGAATGGGGAGAGGATTTGATTAATAGCTGGAACAAAGCAGATTGGTGGGGATTGCCAACGAGATTAGGCGATAAAGTTGCAAAGCTAATTGGTGCAGAGCAGGGTGAAGTTGTCATTTCAGACTCTACTACCTTGAATTTATTTAAAGTCTTATCAGCAGCGGTAAAAATTCAAGCCGAAAAATTTCCAGAACGTAAAATTATTGTTGCAGAAAAAGATGCCTTCCCAACAGATATTTATATTATTGAGGGTTTCATTGATTTAATTCACCAAGGTTATCAAGTTGAATTGATTGATGGCCCAGATGATTTGTCACGTGCGTTAGAAAAAGATGTAGCAGTCGTTGTACTTTCTCATGTGAATTATCGAACTGGATATTTCTATGACATGGCATCTATTAATCAACAAATTCACGCTAAAGACGCTTTGATTATTTGGGATTTATGTCACTCAGTTGGCGCAGTTCCTATGGACTTAAACCAGAGTAATAGTGATTTTGCGATTGGTTGTACTTATAAATATTTAAATGGTGGTCCAGGTTCTCCAGCTTTGTTGTGGGTAAATCAAAAGCATCGTGACCAGTTCTGGCAGCCGTTATCGGGGTGGTGGGGCCACAAAAAACCATTTGAGATGTCACAGCACTATGAGCCCGCTAATAGTATCCGTCGTTACTTATGTGGAACTCAGCCCATCATTTCTATGAGTTTGATTGAATGTGGTGTTGATATTTTCTTGCAGGTAGACATGCAAAAAATACGTGAGAAATCTCTAAAATTGACAGATTTGTTTATTCAACTCGTCCATCAGGAATGTGGGCAGTTCGGTTTTGAACTTATTACCCCTTTAAATCATCAATATCGTGGCAGCCATGTCAGTTATCGCCATGAATATGGCTATGAAATTATTCAGGCACTCATTGCCCGTGGTGTGATTGGTGATTACCGAGAGCCAGAAGTATTACGTTTTGGAATTACTCCTCTATACCTAGGTTTTGAAGATATATGGAATGCCGTACAGCAACTTAAGCAGATCATGCTGAATAGCGAATGGAAAAATGAGCACTATTTGGTTAGAGGCGAAGTGACCTGATATTTGGGAAGCAAAATCAGAAAAATGGCT
Organism: Acinetobacter calcoaceticus; assembly: GCF_900520355.1. Lineage (NCBI taxonomy): Bacteria > Pseudomonadati > Pseudomonadota > Gammaproteobacteria > Moraxellales > Moraxellaceae > Acinetobacter > Acinetobacter calcoaceticus. Next base: position 1,699,628 of record NZ_LS999521.1, read on the forward strand.
AGGAGGGCCTATGAGCAGTTTTGATGAAATACAAAATAGAGAAGCGGGCTTACATAAGAAATTATCTGCAAAGCAAATGGGAATGATTGCAATTGGTGGAGCGATTGGTACTGGACTGTTTATGGGAAGCAAGTTTGCAATCAGCTTTGCTGGCCCAGCCGTTATTGTTAGTTATGCGATTGGTGGCCTAATTGCATTTGCTATCATGGCTTGTTTAGCTGAAATGACAGTTCAGCATCCGACTTCAGGTTCCTTCGGCGCCTATGCAGAACATTATATTAGTCCACTTGCAGGGTTTTTAGTCCGTTATTGCTATTGGGCATGCATTGTATTAGCAGTGGGCACAGAGATTACAGCAGTTGCTGACTATATGAAATTATGGTTCCCACATGTCGGTTCTTGGATCTGGATTGCTTTTTTCTCGGTTACCTTGCTGGTTGTAAATGCATATAGCGTTAAGGCTTTTGGATTGGTTGAATATTGGTTTTCGACCATTAAAGTCTTCGCCATTATTGTATTTATTCTTTTGTCTATTGGCATATTGACTCAGAGTCATGAAGGAACAGGACAAGTCATTTCCAATTTAACTGAGCATGGCGGCTTTTTCCCACATGGTTTTAGTGGGGTTTGGATTGGAGTCATTATTTCAATATTTAGCTATTTAAGTATCGAAATGATCGCTGTTGCGGCAGGTGAGGCTAAAGATCCGGAGCGAGCTGTTAAAACTGCCTTTAAAAGTACTGCAATTCGCTTAATCCTATTTTATTTACTGTCTTTATTTTTAATTGTGGCACTTGTTCCATGGACGGATTTAATTGGTACTGAAACAACTAGCCCTTTTGTAATGGTAATGAAAATTGTAGGTATTCCATATGCAGACAGTATTTTAAATTTCATTGTAATTGTCGCAGCTCTATCAGCTATGAACAGCATGCTCTATATCTCAACACGTATGTTGTTTAGCTTGTCGCGGGCTGGTGATGCCCCAAAGCTATTTGGACGTATTAGTAGTAATGGTGTGCCAGTTAACGCGCTGCTCTTATCTGCTGTTGGTATTGGTATTGCGAGCATTGTCTATACGATTAATCCAGCTTCAGCTTTTCCCATCATGATTGCGCTATCCATGTTTGGAGCATTATTTACGTGGGGTAGTATCTTTGTTACGCATATGTTTTTTAGAAGAAATATGACGCAACAAGGTTTGCAGTTAAAGTTTAAAGTTCCAGCTAGTCGGTTTATTTCGTTGTTGGGATTAATCGCGATTTTAAGTATCACTATTACGACTTGGTTTACCAATGAATTTAAGTCAACTCTACAATTCGGTGTTCCTTTAATTGTTGTTCTTACGTTTTTCTATTATTTAAAACGCTCATCAGCCAAGCTTTCTTTGAGTGCTCATGAAGAATCGTTGAAGTGAGAAGCATATGAAACAATATGATAATTCGATTACTGTGGCTAATGAAGATGAGATACTGACTAGCTTTCAAATAAGAAGTTTAGTCAGCTATCAAGAATATAGACACATTCGAGATATTCAATATGGTGCTCATCCCCGATCTACGTTAGATTTATTTCCTGTAGAACAGACGAATAAAACCATTATTTTTATCCATGGTGGATATTGGCAGTGGTGTGAGAAATCAGATTTTGCTTTTATTGCGCCGTATATTTTAGAACAAAGAGCTCAATGTATTCTTCTAGAATATGACTTAGCTCCACAGAGTAAAATTGCAGATATTGTGACTCAAGTTTATCAAGCTCTCGATTTCATTGCAGGGCAAGATTGGATAACCGATGAAGTTGTGTTGGTTGGACATTCGGCAGGAGCTCATCTCGGCGCATTAACTTTAGACCATCCACTCATATCTGAGATAGTCTTCTTAAGTGGAATTTATGATTTAGAGCCAATACAAAAGACCCATTTAAATCATGCGCTAAATTTGACAAAAGAAGATATTTTGAAATATAGCCCTATTTATCATAAAGAGAGAATTCATATCCCTTGTAAAATCTTATGTGGAGAACTGGAACTCGAAGAATTGAAATGGCAAAGTCAGATCTATTTTGAAAGTAAAAGTAGCCAAGATCTGGATTTGGTTCAGTTTAAGCTTATTCCAGAGGTCAATCATTATTCAATTCTAGATTATTATTTTAAGTCGGAATTCATATAAGTAATTGAAAAATATATTATATAACCTCTATCTGTATAAAAAGGATTATATTCAAAATTTAATTGCCACCAAAATGTGAGCTCAATCACAACTAATCCTATTTTTTGCAGAAAGTACTAGTTGTTGTTGACCTGACTATTAAACTTAATTAGATTAAAAAGATAGTGCTTTCTCACTAGACGACAAAATGTTTAGCTGTTGTTTGGATGAGTTTCAAGTCCGTAGCTTCCCAAGATACGGACTTTTTTATTTTTTAATTATAAGTAAAATATAATAACTATTTATTATGATTTTTGATCATCTTGGAAGGTATTAAACTTTAATAGTTTTATAAATTTTTAATGAATATTGTAAATATAATTTTAGAACTTACTGGCTTTAAATGGGGCTTATAAAATAAGTTTATAATAAAATTTATATAAAATATAATTTAAAAACAACTTCATAAATTTGTCATATTTCTTAGCTAAATTAAAGTTATAAAAAGAAAAAACGATAACAAATAATAAATACTGTTCTTTAATTTTGAATCCAGTCGGCTCCTATGGGTTGGCTTTTTTATTTGAAAGAGAAGGAGCCTTTATGAAAGTACAATATTTTGAAGGTGGGATGTATGAACATATGTGTCCGGCTTGTGGGCATCTCCACTATATTCCGGTAGAGTATCCCTTTTCTAATGGACGCCAGTGTACCTTTAATGGCAGCTTTGAGAAGCCAACATTTAATCCGGACATAAGTATTGTTGGTCGTTGTCATTATTTTATTAAAGAAGGGTTTATTGAATACGCTACCCATAGTAAACATCATTTAGCTGGACAAAGAGTAGAACTACCTGAGCTAGAAAATGGATAAATGTTTTAATTATATAATATTTTTATTTGTTTTTTTGAAGTAATATTTTTTTACGTATTTAATACTGAAGCTTTATAGTTAAAAAATTTGTAAATCTCTTCTAGTTGCTGATTTATCTAAATTCTGAAATAATTTTTATAAATAATTGTTTTTATTGTGTGTTTATGGATATTTGGAAATTTTTGCGAAGCTTTAATACTGTTGGAACATATCTTTCGATTTCTACTTTTATATTAGTGGTACTGATTATATATTTCTATATTTTAAATCCCACATAAAATTTTATGCTGAAAAACATGAGCCAAATTTTAATATTAAAGTTCTATATTTTTATTTTATTTGAATTGGTTCACATTTTTGATTAAAAAAATATACTAGCGTTGTGAAAAATAAGATTTTGTGAAAATATAATTTGGTTTCAGTACAGGAGAGTATAAGAAAAATTTCTTTCTAAAATATTTAAACCTTAAAGATAAAGATAGTACAGATCATAACAAAAATGCCTGAAATAAAAGATATGGAGATTTTTCATGAAGTTTTGCCAAGTATCGGCTATTTTCTTAACAATGGCCGCCGTCAATTTTGTCTATGCCGCAACCCCCACATCAAGCTCTATCTTAGATTCTTCGCAAGTAAAAGGAATTATTAAAAACCAATATATTGTTATTCTTAATAAAGATGCTGGCCGACCTACAGATTTTGCCCAGAATATTGCTAAGCAACATGGAGGCAAAGTTCTACAATCTTATGACACTGTACTTAAGGGTTTTGCAATTTATTTGCCAGATACAGCGGCTACTGCTTTTGTCGAAGCAATGAAAAAAAATCCACAAGTACTTTCAGTAGAAAACGATACAGTCATGAAAATTGATGTGACTACTCAGAGTAATCCGGATTGGGGACTAGATCGGGTAGATCAAAAAGCTTTGCCTTTAAATTCTACGTATTCTTATTCACAAACAGGTTCTGGCACGACTGCTTATATTGTTGATACAGGTATCTTGTCTAGCCATCAACAATTTTCTGGACGTGTACAAGCAGGTTATACGGCGATATCTGATGGGAAGGGCACGACTGACTGTAATGGGCATGGGACTCATGTCGCTGGTACGGTGGGTGGAAGTGCGTATGGGATTGCAAAGAATGTAAGTTTAGTTCCAGTTCGAATTTTAGGTTGTGATGGTTCTGGTGCCTCTAGTAACGTGATTGCTGGTTTAGATTGGATATTAAAAAATGGTAAAAAACCTGCTGTTGTAAATATGTCGTTAGGTGGAGATGCAAGTGCATCTTTAGACAGTGCAGTTGAAAATCTATTTAATAATGGTTATGTCATGGTAGTGGCAGCAGGAAACTCAAATACGGATGCATGTAACTCTTCACCAGCAAGAGTGAGTAAGGCAATTACAGTTGCAGCTACAGATAATACTGATACACGGGCAAATTATTCTAATTATGGCAGTTGTGTTGATATTTTCGCCCCAGGAAGTCAGATCAATTCTGCATGGATTGGTAGTAATACAGCAACTAAAGTGCTAAATGGAACTTCAATGGCTACTCCACATGTTGCTGGCGTGGTTGCTGAAATGTTGCAAAGTGCACCTACTGCAACACCTCAAACAATTTCAACTAATCTTGTAAACCAGGCGAGTAGTAATGTGGTAAAAAATCCATCTGGTAGTCCAAATCGTTTGTTATATAAGGCTCCTTAATAAAAAATGTAATCCGTAGATCATAAAAAGGTCCCGAAGGACCTTTTTTAAATTTTAGCGTGAGTACCATATTTATCAATCATGATTGAACTGGCTTCATTTAAGCCGCGTACAGTAACTTTTATGCCATTTTTTTGAAATTTATTGATGGCCGAATCAAGCATTGCTACTGAGGTCACATCCCAAATATGTGAGTGAGTTAAATCTATAATGACGTTTTGGATTTCTTCATTAAAGTTAAAACTTTGTAGAAACTTTTCAGAAGAACTAAAGAAAATCTGACCTCTTAAATCATATAAACGGGCTTCACCTTCAAAAGAAGCATTTACATGGATGTCATTTTCAAGTTTATTTGCTAAAAATAATGCCGAAAGTAATACACCAGTCAATACACCTAGCGCTAAGTTATGAGTGGCAACCACCACAACAACAGTTGCGATCATAACGATATTGCTACTTTTAGGATTAGTTTTAAAATGAGTTAGAGAACTCCACTCGAAAGTACTAATTGACACCATAATCATAACAGCCACAAGAGCAGCCATTGGAATAACCTTCAGCCAATCACTTAAAAAAACAACTAAAATCAGTAAAAATATGCCGGCACAGAAAGTAGATAAACGCGTACGACCACCTGATTTTACATTAATCATTGATTGGCCAATCATCGCACAACCCGCCATTCCACCCATAAAACCTGAGGCAATATTGGCAATACCTTGACCTTTGCACTCTTGAAATTTATCGCTTGGAGTGTCCGTCATTTCATCAACAATTGTTGCAGTCATCATTGATTCAAGTAAACCCACTGCAGCAAGGGCTAAAGAATAAGGAAGAATAATAAGGAGTGTTTCTGAATTAAAAGGAATATCTGGAATTAAAAAGATAGGTAAGGTATCTGGTAATGACCCCATATCACCAACCGTTCGAACATCCATACCTAGAAAAATGGCGAGTAGCGTGATAATAACAATACAAATGAGGGGCGAAGGAAAGAATTTTCCAATTTTGGGAGTGTAAGGAAATAAGTAAATAATTCCTAAGCCGATTGCAACTAATAAGTAGACATGCCATGTCACGTTTACTAACTCTGGTAATTGAGCCATAAAAATGAGGATGGCGAGGGCATTAACAAACCCAATAACAACCGATTTGGAAACAAAACGCATGAGTTTAGCGAGTTTAAAATATCCAGCTAAAATCTGTATGGCACCGGTTAAAACAGTTGCTGCAAATAGGTATTGAAGCCCATGGTCCTTTACAAGTGTCGTCATGACTAGGGCCATTGCACCTGTAGCTGCCGAAATCATAGCGGGACGACCGCCAACAAATGAAATAATAACGGCAATACAAAAAGATGCGTATAAACCAACTTTGGGATCTACACCTGCAATAATTGAAAATGCAATTGCTTCGGGAATTAAAGCAAGACCAACAACAAGACCTGAAAGAATATCTGCACGGACATTAGAGAACCATTGTTCTCGGACATTCGATAACATGAGGGAATAGCCTATAGTTCTAAATTTTGAAAAGGCTAGTGATGTGATATATCAACACAAGCGACTACACCACATCACTAAATAATGATGAGTTATTTACAATGATAAGGGTAAATAAACTTAAGGTGGCGTAAGTGTCATGATGATAGAGAATTTGAGGCTTTTAAAAGTGGCGAAAGAATAACATAGGTTGTTAAAGTTGACTAACTTGAGCTTATTAAATCGGGTCGATAAAAGAGTTAATCGTAATTTTTCATTTCCGCTTTGGGCATCGAAGTAAATTCATTTAATGGCATGTCTAAGAAAAAATCTCTTGCTTCAGAATGATTACAGTTGAGCCAATCATTTCTAAGATGATCCGGTATTACAATAATTGAGCGTTTTTCATCATCAGGTTTATGAAATTGTTTCATGAAAGGATGTTGGTCGGCATTAATGGTTAATAGCGACATCGATCTCACTTTCTGCTCATCAATTATCGTTTCTTCATAGATCGCAGCAAGTGTAAAAGGTTGCCCATCTTGACGGAATATGCCGTACCAATGCGCTTTTCCATTAATATATTTTGGTTCATAAATTGCTTCAACAGGAATAAGGGTAAATTGGTCATTTGACCACGCATGTTTAAACGAACGTTTTTGCTCTACGGTCTCCGTTCTTGCATTATAAGTTGCATACTTGAAAGAAATTTCTTTTGCATAGGGCGGAAGCATTCCAAATTTAGCTTTTCGCCATTCAACTTCATTTTGATGGGATAAAATGAGAGGGCAATCATCGCTAGGATAGACGTCCATCTTATATTCAAAAGTTGGTTCAAATAAGTTTAATTGATTGGCATGAGTTTTCTTTATGGGTTTAAAATTTGCGCACATAAGATATCCCTATATATAAAATACTCTTCAATTACAGCTTCTAACTTTTAACTTCTTTAGATGTATATTTTTATAATTAGAATTGTCTCTTTGAGTATTAATTTTTATCTATCAATTACTTCGTTAATAAATGGTTATTTAAAATTATGTTCATTTTAGAAAGTATTAAGATATAAAATTAATAGAGTAAGTATAAAAAAAGATCGACCTTAAGTTTAAGTTACTCATCTTAAAGGTAACTTTGTATAAGTGTTCATCCATTTTGAATAGCTACTTTTATGCAACAGAGCCTTTCAGAAATTTAGATTTTAATAGATTCGTTATTCATCATAATACAAATCATATAGAGAACTCATACAAACCCTTTATTAGAGGTTTGAAAATTCTCGGAAAATTTTGACAATTTATAAGGTGGACACATGAATAAACATTTATTGGCTAAAATTACTTTATTAGGTGCCGCTCAGCTACTTACACTCAACTCTGCATTTGCTGATATTCCTCTTACTCCATCTCAGTTTGCTAAAGCGAAAACAGAAAATTTTGACAAGAAAGTTATTCTCTCTAATTTAAATAAGCCACATGCTTTGTTGTGGGGGCCTGATAATCAAATTTGGTTAACTGAGCGGGCAACAGGCAAGATTCTAAGAGTTAATCCAGAGTCGGGTAGTGTAAAAACAGTTTTTCAAGTTCCTGAAATTGTAAATGATGCGGATGGACAAAATGGTTTATTAGGTTTTGCCTTCCATCCTGACTTTAAACATAATCCTTATATCTATGTTTCAGGCACATTTAAAAATCCGAAATCTACAGATAAAGAATTACCGAATCAAACGATTATTCGTCGATATACCTATAACAAGGCAACAGATAGTTTTGAAAAGCCTGTAGATTTATTAGCTGGATTACCTTCATCGAAAGACCATCAGTCGGGCCGTCTTGTCATTGGTCCAGACCAAAAGATTTACTATACGATTGGTGATCAGGGGCGTAACCAGCTTGCTTATTTATTCTTGCCAAACCAAGCACAACATACGCCGACTCAACAGGAACTGAGCGGCAAAGACTATCATGCCTATATGGGTAAAGTATTACGCTTAAATCTGGATGGAAGTATTCCAAAAGATAATCCAAGTTTTAATGGTGTAGTTAGTCATATTTATACGCTCGGTCATCGTAACCCACAGGGCTTAGCATTTACTCCAAATGGAAAACTACTGCAATCTGAACAGGGCCCAAACTCTGACGATGAAATTAATCTCATTGTTAAAGGTGGTAACTATGGTTGGCCAAATGTAGCGGGTTATAAAGATGACAGCGGTTATGCGTATGCAAATTATTCGGCAGCAACCAATAAAGCACAAATTAAAGATTTAGGACAAAATGGTTTAAAAGTAGCAGCAGGTGTTCCTGTGACTAAAGAGTCTGAATGGACTGGTAAAAACTTTGTGCCGCCGCTAAAAACCTTATATACCGTCCAAGATACCTATAACTATAATGACCCCACTTGCGGGGAGATGACTTACATTTGCTGGCCAACAGTTGCGCCGTCATCTGCTTATGTCTATAAGGGCGGCAAAAAAGCAATTTCTGGTTGGGAAAATACATTATTGGTTCCATCTTTAAAGCGCGGTGTTATTTTCCGTATTAAGCTAGATCCAACTTACAGTGCTACTTATGATGATGCTGTACCGATGTTTAAGAGCAATAACCGTTATCGTGATGTGATTGCAAGTCCAGATGGGAATGTTTTATACGTGTTAACTGATACTGCCGGAAATGTCCAAAAAGATGATGGTTCTGTAACGAATACATTAGAAAACCCCGGATCTCTGATTAGATTTACATATAAAGCTCAGTAACAGAGGCTATTAAAAAAACCGATCTACATAAGATCGGTTTTTTTCAGTTTAAGAAAAACTATTCAGTTACGACTAATACCGGTAAATGAATTTCTCCTAAAAGAGCTTGAGTCACACTTCCTAAGAAGAACTTTTTAAACCCTTTTCGACCATGAGAGCCAATGACTAACAAGTCTGCTTTGAGCTCAGTAGCTGCTTTAATAATTTCTGTGTGAATTGTTTGACCTTCAACAATTTTTGTTTCAACAGAAATTCCATGTTGGCTAAATTGCTCTTTTGCTTGGTCTAAAATACCCTGAATAGATGCTTTAGCTTTATTAAAATAATCCTGTGCTAATTCTGTACTATCAATGAATTCTACAGAAATAAAAGGATCTATCGTAAGCGCATATACTAGAGTCACTTTACTACCAAAGGCTTTAGCAAGACTTGCAGCGTGATTTACAGCAATGAGTGAAGTAGGAGAACCATCGACTGGAACCAAAATATGGTGGTAACTCATATATTGCTCCTTATTGTCTTTTGACAATGTTTATCTTAGAAGAAATTAAGTTTGTTATCGTTATGGTTATATTATCGCCAATTTTTATAATTTTATTGTTTATTTTTAGTGTGAATAAGTGAGCCGTAAATTCTCTTAAGCATTTATCTTAAGACATGATAATGACTTTCTAAATAAGGCTGATTTTGCTTAAGTATAGAGATAACTTGGTTAGCATCAACAGCAGATTCAAACAAAAATCCTTGGCCTATGTTGTATCCAAATTGACGAAGTAATTCTTCTTGTTCTGGGGTTTCGATGCCCTCTGCAATGAGCCCAAGTGACAGATTAGGGGCGAGTAACCCAATCGCTTGTACAATGGCATAGATAGATGGGTCATGTTGCATCTTTTGTATAAAACTACAATCCACTTTTAAACTGTCAATTGGATAGTCACGAATATGGGTAAGCGATGAAAAACCTGTACCAAAGTCGTCTAGTGCAATACGTACACCATGTTGTTTTAATTTATTGAGCGCTCGGATCACATAATCTGAACCTCGGTCACCCAGCATATGTTCAGTGACTTCTACTTCAATATAATGTGTTGGAATTTGAAATTGATTGATCTTTTTCAAAAGCCGTTCAGCATAGTTGTCTCTTAAAAACTCGACAGGTGCAGCATTGAGCGAAACAGGAAGAGGTTTAATATCAAGATCTATCCATTTTGCGATGTCACGTAAAACTTGATGCTGCATAGTTTCACCGATTTTACTCGCTAAGTTATAATCTTTAAAAGCCTCTGCAATTTGTGATGGATAACCTCTTTGAGCTGAAGTTGTATGCCATCGTAATAAAGCTTCAAAACCTACAACACGATGGGTTCTTAAGTCGACTTTGGGTTGATAGTAGGGCTGGATTGTATGATGGCGAATAAGCTGTCGCGCTAAATTAAGTTGAGATGCGACTGTTTCGGTCATTTGCATCATGCATGGATCATACATGCGAATACCGCCACGACCACGGGCTTTTAAGTCATGCAATGCCATATCTGCACAACTTAGTAAACCTGACTGGTCTATAGCATCTTGGGGATAGATCGCACAACCGATACTCATACCGCCATTTAGAGCATTACCTAAATAGGTAATAGGCAGATTTAGCTGCTGAAGTAAAATGGCTGCTAGATCGCGTACATCATTTTCAGATTTAAGGTTATTAATAATAACTGCAAACTCATCTCCACCCAGTCTTGCAACAAAACATCTTTCATCATCAACACAATGACTAAACCGTTTGGATAAGACTTTTAAAAGATGATCGCCTGCGCTATGTCCTAAAGTGTCATTAATATGCTTAAAATGATCAAGATCAATTAATAGTAAACCAACACTTGTTTGATTATCTTTTGAATATGCAAGGGTACGTTTAAGCTGGAATTTAAATGAACGACGATTACATAATCCAGTTAGTTCATCTCGCTCACTCATGTTTCTAAGCAGATTTTCTGCCAAATGCTGTTGAGTAACGTTACGTGATACACAAAGTATTTGTATGATTTCACCATTTTCCCGATGAATCGGGGTAAGCATATTATCCCAATATTCGGGGTCCTGACTTGGTAAACAGCTCATTCCAGCAAATCTGGCAATTTTGCCCTGAAGCGCTTTTTTTAAAGCGACGCGTCCACGTTTACGAATATGAGGTGGCAAAAGCTCAAGCCATTTCATACCAAATTTTGTTTCATCAACAGGAACACCCAAAGCGAGGCATCCTGATTTGTTCATATGAGAAACTGTGCCGTCTACATTTAATACTTTAATGCAATCTACACTGATGTCTAACATTTGATTTTGTATTTCAATATTCTTTTGTAAGTTTTGTTGTTCTTGAATATCGTGATCAATATCTAAAAAGCTGACATACCATTCACTGGCTAAAGAAGAGCCGCGATATTTGGATGCTTGAATGGAGAGTTTGCACCATCTATATTGATTGCCACTTTGTAAAAGTCGGCATTTTAATTCTATTCTTTTTTTCAGACGAATTGCTTCAAGCCATCTATTTTTGACTTCATCTAAATCGACAGGTGATATAAAATCCAACCATTGCTGAGGTAATGGAGAAAAAGTTTCCTGCCAATATTCTGTACACTCTACATTGCAATATAATATCAAGCCATTTTCATCACTTACCCAAGTCGGTAGTGGAATTTGCTCAACAATAAAATGCTTTTGGGTGTTGTTCGACATTGAAGTCATAACATGCCTAGAAAGATTGTATGGGCGGGTAATCTATTTATCAGTCATTATTGTAATCTTTCTGTAGTAACCAAAACAGTAATAAATAAATCTCACCTGTCTTTTTTTTGAACTAAATTTGAGGTGTTAAACAAATTATATACTTAATATTTAATTTATGTTTTTGTTATTTATTGATTTTTATTTGTGATAAGTTAAAAAAATATTTATGCTTATTTTTGTAAAAAACTTATTAAAACAGAAGCTTATAATTGCCTTTAAAGACTTATCTTAATAAGACCAATGAAAATAAATTATAAAAATGATATGAAGTAATTTGCAATAATTAAAATTTTAATAAAACAAAATTTAACCATAATATATAAAGAGGGAAAGGTTTTAAAAAGTCTGATTAAATACAATAACCACTATTAAGTTTACAAAAGTAATATAAAATAAAGGCTTATATTATCGTAAAATCGTTTTCATCAAGAAGGATATATATTTCCTTTTTGTGCATTTTATAGCCTACATTTTCCCCAAGATGTAGGTTTTTTTTATTCTTAATTTTTGATTTTATAATCTCTAACTATTAAAAATAAAAAAAAGCCAAATGGCTTTTTTATACAGTTTCAGGTTGCTTCAACTCTTGTTGAATATAAAGATTCATATAATATTGTTCAATATAATCATCAGCATAATTGTTTGCTAAGGTTTTTGTTGCCACTTGTTCATGTTTTAAATAGCAGTTTGTTTCGAGGTCTTTTTCAAGTACCCACCATTGACGGTTAATACGACGCACTTGAAACTTGTCACTTTTGTATTTTCTTTTAGCCATTTTCAAAAATTTGCTATTCAGTTGTTGAAAGAGAATTTCTACTGGACTTAGAGGCTCAAGTCAACAGATGAGAAGTTAATTGATTATTTTATGTAGGGGAGTTGTTTCTATTAAGACCTAGATGAAGCATTAAAATAGAGAAAGCTCTCGTAAAGAGAGCTTAATTATTAGTATAAAACATCTGTTTCTCTTTTAACGAGAAAGATTCTTTAAAAGTAATTTTAAACTTTCCATCATTTTTTCTAATTGTAACGGAGTGATACCTTCGAAAGATTGTTCGAGTACCACGCTGGTTAGATCATTAATCTTATTGATCATTTCAGTACCTTTTTCTGTAAGTACTACGCGGGTGATTCGACCATCGGTCTGACAAGAATAAGTTTCAACCAAACCTTCATCTTTTAAACGATAAACAATCTTAGTAGTCGTCGACATTTTTGAAATAATCATATCTGAAAGTTCAGAAACACTCGCATGGGGCTTACTGCTTAAAGCCAACATAATGCGTCGACGTGAGTTATCTAAACCATATTTTTTTAAAGCATTATCAATATTTTGTACATACTGAGCATGTACTTGAGTAATCCAATAATATGGAAAATCTTCAAGAGTAAAAGATTCTGTTGTAGGTAAAAAACGCGCATACTTCTTTGTCATTGACTTTTCCCCATACCTTGGTGGATCGCATTTCTGGTGAACTATCTTTAATAGTTGAAAAATATAGTTTCATCAAGCAAGTTATATCAGGACTTTACTTGGTGAGCAAAATTTATATAGTTAAATTTAACAATGACATGGTTTAACGGTCCTTATCTTGATAAACATTTCTATACTTTGCATAAACTACAAATACTCTTCTTCTATAGTCAAAGTTTGTTGAAAGTTAATGTGACTGAATGGGTCATCGCCATTAGTTCCTTAAAATCTTTGACAGATATACAAGATTGCATTGAGGCTTGCTTGATTGTTAATTAAACAATATTGGCTTGCAGACGCATCGTAGAAAAAAAATTATGATTTGACCGTGGCATTGAACGAGATAGTTTTTGTCTCTAAAGTCATAATTACGAAAAATTAAGATATTTAAATAATAAATGTTTATAAATATCAAACTCTTGATGTGTTTTGTTTTTGATAAAATTTACCATACATTTAACATGAATCATCAATTATTTAGTAAATTAAAAAGGGATCGTTTATTAACTTGTTGATTATTTTAATAAAATTAAAAAAACTGGTTGAGTAGTTAAGTTTATAAATTTAACTTTTTTATCTATAAATTATATTTTTAATAATTTTTACATCAGACAGGATGTCGCTCATCTTTTGAATCGAAAAAAGAACGACTTTAACTGTTATGTTAGCAAGAAGAAGTACCTGCACAGGTTATGGCAAGGGCTACTCAGATTAAGTGATATAGGCCCTATTAGAATGGTTTGTTCAATAGGTTGAGCTTACGATTTTATTTGATTAAATAGATATAGTTTATAAAAAAGGGAGAACTTATATTCTCCCTTTTTTAATTATGAAATGGTCACACCCTTTTCTTCTATCTTTTTCTTAACAATTGCATAGCTTATTCCAGTAACAATACTACCAGCAGCAATTGCAGCGAGATATAACCAAGCGTGATTAATTGCATTTGGAATTAAAAGAACAAATACACCGCCGTGAGGAGTTACTAATTCGCAATGGAATAAGGCAACAAGTGCTCCTGTCACGGCGCCACCTAAAATACAAGTTGGGATAACACGCATTGGGTCTTTAGCTGCAAAAGGAATTGCACCCTCTGAAATAAAACATAAACCTAGTACAAAAGCGGCTTTCCCAGCATCTTTCTCTCCTGTGCTAAATTTATTTTTGGCCACGAAAGTTGCAATAGCCATACCAATAGCAGGGACCATACCGCCCGCCATTGTTGCCGCCATTGGCATATAGGTATTTGTTGTTAGTAATCCGACAGTAAATGCGTAGGCTGCCTTATTGATTGGACCACCCAAATCAATACACATCATGCTTGCTAATATAATTCCCATTAACACAGCATTTGTTGTACCCATATTGTTTAGGAAGTCTTTCATTAGCTCAAAAATATGTGCTACAGGTTGTCCAACCACATAGAACATAATAAGGCCAACAAATAACGTACCTAATAAAGGAATAATTAAAATGGGTTTAAGCGCTTCTAGACTAGTTGGAAGTTTAAGTTTCTTTGCAATAAAAAGAGCGATATAACCTGCAAGGAAACCAGAAACAATACCGCCTAAAAAACCTGCTTGTAATTGAGAGGCGAGTAAGCCGCCAATTAAACCAGGTGCGAGTCCAGGACGATCAGCAATCGAGTAGGCAATATAACCCGATAACATTGGGACCATAAGCATAAATGCAGCGGCCCCAATTTGTTTTAAGATCGCAGGTAAACTTCCAGCTTGCTCAGCAGCATTTAGACCAAAGCATAAAGAGAGGGCAATTAAAAGACCTCCTGCTACGACCATAGGTAACATATAAGAAACACCTGTTAAGAGATGTTTATATACGCCAACCTTTTCGGTTTTATCTTTGTTTTCGGCTGATGTTTGTTGCTTACCTTGTTCTAAAACTTGAGCATTACTCATTGCTTCAGCAAAGGCTTTATCTGTTTGCTTTAATGCAAAACCAGTGCCACATCGGTAAACACGCTTGCCCACAAAACGGTCTGTATTAACTTCAATATCAGTTGCAAGAATTATGATATCTGCCTCAGCAATAGCTTGAGCTGATAAAATATTTTTCGCACCAACGGAACCTTGTGTTTCTACTTCAATATCATAACCAAGTTTTTCTGCACCTTGTTGTAAAGCTTCAGCAGCCATAAAGGTGTGTGCAACCCCAGTAGGGCAAGCTGTAATTGCAACAAACTTAGTTGCTTTGTTTACTGATGTCGTATCACTCTGCCAATCTTGAGCTGGCTTAAAATGATCTAAGGCAGTTTGAAAAGCTGAATGAGCATCCTTTTTTATCTCTTCAATGCTAATTAAAGACAAAGGGTGGGTACCAAAAATATTAAGATCTTTCGGGCGTTGTCCAACAACAATAACTTGATCTAAGTTTTCATTCGCATCGAATTCATCAAGCGGAATAATGTTATTTGGATAACCCTGTTGGGTGGCGACTTGTGCAAGTTTACGAGCTAAAATCAAAGCATTGACTTGCTGTTGCGGACTATTAATGACAAATAATAAATATTTAGCAGTTGGCATCAGATTCACTCAATGAATTGATTGTAGTTTGGGCTTTTAATTGGACTAGCTTTTCAGCATTTGGAATCCGAAAGCCAATTTGTGTGACAGCATGGCTCGCAATTGCTGTAGCGGTTTTTAATGTTTCTTCAGCAGAAAAACCATTCATTAAGCCATGAATCATGCCTGCTAAAAGAGAGTCGCCTGCACCAACGGTACTTTTAACGACTACTTTAGGGGCTTTGGCATGAAGTGGGTGAGTGTTGTGTAGCCAGTTTACACCGTCTTCACCCATCGAAATAACGACATGCTCAATTTCAGCTAAGTTTTCAAAAAGCTTTTTTTGTTCAGCATAGGTCGTGGCAGGAAGCTGATAGCTTTCTACTAATTCATCAGTATTGGGTTTAATCATCCAAGGCTGACACTCAATTGCAGCGACTAATGCTTTACCACTTGTATCAAGAGCAACTTTTTTTCCTTGCCTTTGAATGAGCTTAATAAGCTGCTTTAACTCATCAATACTAAAACCTTGTGGAAGGCTTCCTGCAATAGCAACGACTTCTACTTGCGGCAAAATCATTTCGATTTTCTGAAATAGGTTCTTTTTGTCTTGTTCAGAAACTAAAAAACCTTTTCCATTTAAATCAGTCATGCGGCCGGAATGTTCAGCAATTTTTATATTTTGGCGAGTTTCACCTTCAATATAAATAAACTCAGGCTGGAATTGAGCTTCCTTAAAATGGTTATCAAAAATCTGTCTGTTAGTGGTTCCTAGAAAACCAGAAACAATAACCTCATGTCCCAAGTCTTTTAAAACCTGTGCAATATTTAACCCTTTGCCTGCTGCATGTATTTCTACAGATTCTTGGCGATTTACTTCGCCAACCTGTAATTCATTGAGTTGTATAGTCACATCAATTGCAGGATTTAAAGTAATTGTTAAAACTTTAGCCATTACTGTTCCTAATCTTTAGATTTCTTGTTCGGAGAGCTGACGTACAGCAGGGGCGCTATCACATTCTAGTGCACGTTTTGCAAGCATTTGAGCTTGGCTGTAGTCAAGTGTACGAATTTGGGCTTTTACCAAAGGAATACTATTCGGAGACATGCTGAGCTCATCTACGCCTAATCCCATAAGGATCGGTACAGCTTTTGGATCAGCTGCGAGTTCTCCGCATACACCCACCCATTTGCCATATTTATGTGCAGCTTTTACAGTATGATCAATCAATTGCAAAATGCTTGGGTGGAGGCCATCTGCTTCAGCCGAGAGGATAGGGTGACCACGGTCAATAGCTAAAGTATATTGAGTTAAGTCATTTGTTCCTATACTGAAAAAGTCCACTTCTTGAGCAAGAATAGGGGCAAGTAAGGCAGCAGAGGGAACTTCAATCATAATGCCAACTTCTAAATTGTCACATGGATGTAAAGTTTTAACCTCATCAAGAATTGCCTTTGCTGCACGCCATTCTTCTACACGACCAATCATTGGAAACATGATTCGTAAAGGGCGATCATCTGCGGCTTTAAGCAAAGCGGTAAGTTGTTGACGTAACAGCTCTGGCTGTCTTAGCGTCAAACGAATACCTCTTAGACCTAAAAATGGATTTTCTTCTTCAGCAATTGGAAGGTAAGGAAGTGGTTTGTCACCACCTACATCAAGAGTACGTACTACAAGTGGGCGACCAGCAAGGGCATCTAAGACAACACGGTAATCTGTTTCTTGGGCTGCCTCATTTGGGGCGCTGCTATGAGCCATAAAAACAAGCTCGGTTCTGAGTAGACCGATTGCTTCGGCGCCACATTCTACTGCGTGGGCTGTAGCTTGAACTTTTCCTAAATTGGCAGCAATTTCGATCTGGTGTTGATCTAGAGTAATCGAAGGTTCTTGACAGTGGCGTTCAGCTTCTTCACGAATTTTTTGTTGAAGCTCACGCTCCTGCTTTGCTTGTTCGATTTGCTGAGAATTAGGGTTTAATACAAAAGTTCCTGTATCTCCATTAATTAAAAGAGAACTCTTTTGTTCAATATCTAATACTTGATCGCCAGCACCCACAATGGCAGGAATACCTAAAGCACGAGCAACAATAGCGCTATGGGCACTAGCACCGCCTACAGCTATCAAAATACCCGCTACACGATCTTTATTAAGGCGAGCCACATCACTTGGCCCCACATCATACATGATCAAGATATAAGGCTCTTTTGGCTCTTCGATAATAACTTCACCACAGAGTTGAGCTAAAACCCGATCGCCAATATCACGTAAGTCTGTAGCTCGTTCAGCCAGTAAACGGTCTGGTAAAGCTGCTTGTTCTTTGGCTGCTGCTTCAATATGTTCATACCATGCAGCAGGGGCAGAAAGGTTTAAGTTAATCTTTTGATAAACACCATTAATGAGATCGGGGTCATCCAACATTTCCAGATGTGCTTGGAAGATTTGCTTAATTTCCGTAGCTTCAGATTTCGCAATCACTTGGTGAATATTGTTTTTAACTGCATGAAGTGCAATATCTAGTTTTTCTTTTTCTGCTTTAACACTTAAACCCATACGTTCATATTGATAAATCTTAGGTTTAATGACATGTACGGGGCCAAAAGCTAAGCCGCTTGAAGCTGGAATACCTGTATTTGCACTTAATGTTTTCGGCAGTGATTTTACTGTTTGAGACAATTGAGTTTCTTTGATATCTGGAGGCAGAATTGGTTCAACTTCCTCTCCTAAGCCTTGTTGCACGACCTGAATAACTTTATCTAAAGCTTCAACTGCATCTGTTTCTGGCTCGGCAATAAAACGTAAGGTCTGGCCGCGTTTACATCCTAAGGCTAATAAACGAGTCAAACTTTTAGCTGAAACAAAATTACCTTCATCTACTGCGACTTGAATATCGCCTTGAAAACTTTTTGTTAAGTTGACCAAATGAGTCGCTGGTCTAGCATGTAATCCATGTGCATTGGCTAATACAACTGAGCGATGAGGCCAATCTGGAATAACATCTGCACCAATAATTTTAGCAATTTCATTTGGTGTTTGTGTTTGATCTAGCTGAGCGACTTGTTCTGGATTAAATAAAATATCAATGAGTCGGTTAAATCTTTGACTATCTAACTGCTCATTGGCAGCAATACAGACTAGCGTATTTAGTTTTTGCCCATCCAGATCTAGAGTATGGCGGGGCTTTACAATACTGATTGCAGGCTGTTGAACAAATTTACTGCTAGAAATAGACCAGATTTGGTCTTGCAACTGGATAACTTGATCTGGCTCAAGTGAGCTTAGAAAACCACATTTTACGAAATTATGTTTTTTTAAAATTTGAGAGGCTGACCACAACAAATCTTCAATATCTTGAGATTCAATTTCAGTTTGAATTAAATTTTCGTGCAGAGTTAAAGATAAAGGTTGAGCTTGTAAGAGTTCAATAATTTGCTCAGGTTGTGTCGCATTTTTTACCTGTTCACTGACATCTTGCATTAAAGCTCGAGTTAATATTTGTAGTACTTGTAAATGTTCATCAGATTTTGCTGCAATAACCACAGCTAAATAAATCGTGTTTTCCCCATCCCATATTATTCCTTCAGGAAAGTGAGCTAACCGAATACCTGTTTCTAAAATAAATTCACGAGATTGCGGAGTGCCATGTGGAATTGCAATTCCTTGACCTAAATAGGTGGCGCTTTGCTGTTCGCGATTGATGAGTCCTGTTATATATTCAGGTGTAACTAACCCATCTTTTACTAATATATCTACTAGACACTGTAATGCATGCTTTTTATCAACAGCATGTTGATTCATATGAATATGTCGAGGCTCGAGTGCTAGCATACTTATCCTTGAACAATTTCTTTGGTTTTAGCTAAAACAGAAAAAAAGAAGCTGTTTGTATTAAAATAGGTTAGTTTACCCGTTTTTAAACAACAGCTTCAGACAAATTACCATAGCAGAACTTTAAGGTTATATCGACGTATTTACGTAAAAAAATGCTTATTAAAAATACAAAGGAATCGCTACTTAATATATTTTAATTTGTTATGGTAACTATAAATTTAATAAAGTGATTTTATAAAAAAGAAGTATTAATAATAAAAAAAACCTCTACACCGGATTACGGGCATAGAGGCAAAAAGTAAATGATAGAATTTAAAATTAATATTGAATTTCTTGCTCTAAGAGTGACCACAGCTTTTGATGTGATTTTTTAAACATTAACATGTGTCCAATTGATTTATAACCGAGTTTGATCGGGTTTAGTTCTAGCATTTTAGTAGGGGCATTCGGATATAAACTTAATAAATCCTCAACATTGTGTTGAGTGGCAATTTCATCGTCACTTGCCCAAATCGAAGTAATGGGGCAGACAATCTCAGTATGAAAGTCATGAAAGATAGTTTTACCAATGGCATTTTTTACATAGCCTGGGTTGCTACAAAATTCTCTCCATTGTTGAGCAACTTTTTTAGGTAAGTTTTCACCCATTCCAATAAATTGAGTAGCGCCATAACCTTTTAAAGTATTAGAAATTGGAAAAATAACATTAAACATAACAGGGGCCAGAAACTTGGTTTTACCTTTAAGTCCTTTTACATTGCCAGTAGAGCCTGCTACCGCAACAACTTTTGCTACCTTATGAAAATTAGGCACAATTCCTAATAATTGCCCACCGGCACTGTGGCCAAGCAGAGTAACTTGTTCTGCTTGTGTTTTTTCTAATAGGGCGTCAATTGCGCAAGGAATATCAAGCGTCCCCCAATCATTAATACTTGCCTCACTTTGCTTTAAAGGTCCATGCAATGAATCTCCAATTCCACGGAAATCAAAGCTTAATACTTCATAACCTTGTTGGCTTAACCATGTAGCAAAAGAATGATAAAAATTTTTAGTAATGCCTGTGGCTGGGCAAATCAAAACAGGATTGGCCGATTTTTTTGTTTGAGCTGGATAAAATTGTGCAGCAAGTTGATAACCATCTTCGCAGGTCATCCAAAATGATTCAAAAGTGTTATCCATAATATTACGTAATGATTAGCTTATTGATGACTTTAATTTACATGAGTTCTAAAATGATACTTGATTAAAGTGTGACTATAAAGTCAGGATTTATGCTATACAGCTCATTAAATTTTAATAAAACGAATAATGAGGAAAAAGATGGATTTATCAAAAGCTGTACAGTTAGCGATTGTATTTAGTGGCATATTTTTATGGATAGGAATGTTCACAGGGGTGTGGAAATATTGGCAAATACGCCGTTCGGAATTGAGTCGTGCGCATTATTATGTCGATATTGCTCATCGAAGTAGCTTACTTTACGCAGCTGCTAGCTTAATTCTTGCTGCACTAAGTTATTTTACTGTTTTAAATGAAAATATTACTTTGTGGTGTGTTCTAGCGAATGTCTTATTTTTTAGTTTTTCAATATTGGTTTACATCATACATGGATATTTGCAGGACACGACAAATCAATTCAAAACTCCACATCGATTAGGCAGATTTAACTTGCCTTCGTGGTTAATGTCTTTAATGATGGTGGCATTGATTATTACTGAATTATTAGCTACAGCTATTTTAGTTATGGGAGCAATTTTTTTATTTTTAGGTATATAAAAATGGATGATCACTCATCCATTTTTTAATCTTGCAATTATTGTTGACTAAGACGTCTTTTAGCTAACTTTCGCATTTTATGATCGACGAAAGCCCACAAACAAAATATGACAGAAACAACCATCGCATACATAAAGTATTCGGGTTTTAAATTTCCTTTAATCATACCTTGAAACAGCAAAGTCAGCATAAGAGCAAGCGGTGTTACTCCATAAACAACTGAATCTTTGCTGTTCAGAGTGTTAATGAAGACTTGTTTGTTGAAATGTAATGATAACATCTCCATCCCTCCTTGTAGTTGTGCTAAAACCTAATGTTTTAGTCAAGAATAAGTTTTAAGCTTAATGTTTTACTGCTATTTTTAATTCAATTCAATAGAGAATAGCAATTTTTTTGAGCAGTTTTATAAAAACCTCTATATTTATAAAAGCTTAAGGTATTAAAAAAGTAAATATTAAATATTTTTGTATGAAATACTTATTCTTTTAGGGAAGAGAAATTATTTAAGTGAAAAGTGTATTAATTTCTCTTTCCTGTTAATTTATTTTAGCTATTTTGCTTTTTAAAAAAGGTATCAATCGCATGTTGAGCAATTTCTGCATCTTCAAAGGATTGAACACCAGATACACCGATAGCACCTAAAATTTCACCGTCATGAATAATCGGTTTTCCACCTTCTAACATCCCTTGAGCGCTAGGCATACTTAAGAAACCAAGACGGCCACTTTGCAAAAGTTCTTCATAAAATTTTGAAGGTCTACCTGATATTGATGAGCATTTTGCTTTTTCTAAGCATAAGTGTGATGATAAAGGAGAGGCGCCATCTAAACGTTTCATGAGTAATAATGAGCTTGTTTCATCAACAATCGCAATGCTGACTTTAAAGTTGTGTTCAATAGCATATTTTTGAGCTTCTTCCATTAAAAACTCTGCATCTGCTAATGTTAAGTAATATTTAGTTTTCATTGTTGCTCTTCTTTCCTGAGTAAGCTAAAAATTATTTTAGTGTAATTTTACAGTAAAAATTGATTATATCTATTGTTTATTTGTCATTAAAAGCTAGTGTGGAAATAAAATGCTGGCTGGGTAAACACAGCATTTTATTCAATATATAAAATCATGTTTGGATAAAACTCGATTTCAAAAAAGCCACTAAATTAAATGTTTTTGAATTTAACTTTGTCGATAATTACGGTAATTACAAGAACAACTAAAGATGGGATCAACCAAGCTAAGTTTTGTTCATTTAGTGGTAAATGTTGTAGAAATTCAGGTAAATAATCACCAAAACCTGCAACTTTAAGACCATCAATAATGCCGAAAATTAAAGCAATACTCGTTACTGAACCGACAATAAAAGAAGGTTTGTGCCAAAATTTCCAAAAGAAGCTCAGCATAATCACCACAATTGCAGGTGGATAGATTGCACTTAAAACTGGTACTGATATAGCAATCAGTTTAGTTAATCCAAGATTAGAAATAATGAAAGAGAAACCAACTAAAATAAAGACTAAAAGCTTATAGGGTAATTTAGTTAATTGAGCAAAGTACTCACCACACGCACACGTTAATCCAATCGCTGTAACCATACATGCTAGAAAGATGAGGCCAGTTAAGAATAATGAACCCATATTTCCAAAAGCATGCTGAACATATGCATGTAAAATTACTGCGCCATTTGCTGCATTTGGTGCTACTTCATGGCTACCTAAACCTAATTTGAACAAGCTTAAATAGACTAAAGTAAGACCGGCACCCGAAATGAGACTGGCAATAATTGCATATTTGGTCACTAACTTTTTATCAGTTACACCGCGAGAGTAAATCGCTTGAATAATAACGATACCAAATACGAGTGCACCTAAGGTATCCATGGTGAGATAACCGTTTACGAAACCCTCTGAAACCGGAGACGCAACGTATTGATTAATCGGTGCAGGAACGTAACCTGCAGGAATCATGACCGCCGCAATTCCTAAAATTGCTAAAGCGATAATTTTTAGCGGGGCAAGTACATGTCCTACTGTATCCAAAAGCTTGTTTGGATAGAGTGAAACTACAGTTACAAATGAAAAATAGATTGCACTATAGATTAGAAGACTGCTACTTGAGGTTCCAAAATAAGAGGAAAAACCAATTTCATAAGAAACAGTAGCTGTACGTGGGGTCGCAAATAGAGGGCCGACCGATAAATAACAAACAACAGTTAAAATCAGACTTGCCACCCGACCTAAGGGAGAACTAATAATTTCAATGGATCCCTGCATGCGAGAGAGTGCCATAATGGTAATTACAGGTAAGCCGACAGCCGTAATCAAAAAGCCTAGTGCAGCTAACCAGACATGTTCACCAGCTTGTTGAGCGACGATGGGAGGAAAGATAATATTGCCAGCACCAATAAAAAGGGCAAAGGTCATAAAACCTAAGGCAATAATATCTCCAGTGCGAAGATGTTGCATAAATTAAAAGTGAATAAAAAAGAAGGAATTTTAGAGCAAAAGTAATCATGTTCAAGCGCTAATTTATGTGAAAAAGCTTTTTTTCGGGTGGTTAAAACGATATCTGGTGATATAAGCATTTGTTTGGTTAAAGTATGTACTTGAAAAGCCATTAAAAGGACAAAAGAACTTCTTTTTAAGTTCTGACTTTTTATAAAAAATATGTAAGAATAAAAAGATAAATTTTTATTGTGAATGCTGAATGTTTAAGCATTTTAGGCTTTTGGTCTGACTTATATTCATCCTAAAATATTTTGAATTACCTTAGGTTTTTGTAGGGAAGGGCATGTTTCTTGTCTGCGAGGATAGAATTGAATGAGAGCTTCTACTGTTACCATTAAAACTGAACAAGATCTGGAAAAATTAAGAGTTTCTGGACGCTTGGCGGCACAAGTTTTAGAAATGATAGGGGCCTATATTAAACCGGGCGTATCTACTGAATATTTAGATAACCTCTGTAATGACTATATTGTAAATAATTTAAAAGTTATTCCCGCTAATGTGGGATATCACGGTTTTACAAAAACAATATGCACCTCAGTCAATGAAGTTGTTTGCCATGGAATACCATCGCCGAATAAAATCTTAAAAGATGGCGATATTATTAATATTGATGTCGCAATTATTAAAGATGGTTATTTTGGTGATACGAGTCGCATGTATTTTGTGGGTAATGTAAATCCACAAGCGAAAAAACTTGTTGATACAACCTATGAAGCGATGGTTGCCGGTATTCATACCGTTAAGCCAGGCGCTACATTAGGCGATATTGGTTATGCTATTCAGTCGGTTGCTCACCGAGAAGGCTATAGTATTGTTCGAGAATATTGTGGGCATGGGATTGGTAAGGTTTATCATGAACAACCCAATGTTCTACATTATGGACAGCGCGGACAAGGCTTGATATTAAAGAAAGGAATGGTCTTTACCATTGAGCCAATGGTGAATGCGGGTAGACCACAAGTGAAAGAGTTAAATGATGGCTGGACAGTCGTTACTCAAGATCTTTCGTTATCTGCTCAATGGGAACATATGGTTGCAGTAACAGATACTGGCTTTGAACTATTAACCCCATGGCCTGAAGGTGTGGGAAATTATCCTGCAATTTGAAAAATATAAAAAAAAGTTCGATAAATTATCGAACTTTTTTATTTTAATGCTCAGAAAGATGTTCTACTAAATAATCAATAAATACTCGAACAGCAGGTAGTAATCCTCGGCGTGATGGATATACGGCATGTAATATTCCATGCGGTGCTTTCCAGTCCGGTAAGATTTGTAGAAGTTGCCCAGACTTCAGGAAATCTTCTGCTGCACTCTCTGGTAATAATGCGATACCACAGTTCTGACTAGCCAATTGAGCCAACATGTGTATATTTGTGCCCATTACAATAGGGCTGACTTTGACTTTTTTCTGTTGATTGTCAGGTCCATGCAAAATGAATTGTTGATCAAGATGATCTTCAGACAAACTTAAAATACGGTGCTCACTGAGCTGCTCTGGATTTTTTATATCTCCAAACTCATTTAAATATGCCTGACTTGCGAATAAACTTTGTTCTATAAGGGCAAACTGTCTAAGAACTAAACTTGGATCATCATCAAGTTTTGAGCGAACTCGTAAAGCGATATCAATCCCTTCGTTAATGACATCCACTCGACGGTTACTCACCATAAGTTGCAAACGAATTTCTGGATATTTTTTTAAGAAAGCAGGTAGGATTTTTGGTAGTTGATTTTGAGCAATATCAACAGGCACACTAACTTTTACCACGCCTCTAGGTTGAATACTTAAATGATCAATTAAATCATGGGCAGCTTGTGCAGCATTCATCATGACTTGAGCATGTCTATAAATATCCATCCCAATATCTGTAACAGCAAAATGACGAGAACTACGCTGGATTAAACGAACCCCCAAGTTTTCTTCTAAACTGTACACGCGACGACTTAATTTTGATTTTGGTATATCCGTTACACGCTCAGCAGCACTAAAACCACCATGCTCAACAACAAGAGCAAAACAATAAAAATCATCAAGATCAGTGAGCATTAAAATATCCTATTTATGCAACAAATATGATTTTACATTATTATTTTTGCAACGATAATTCTTATACTAAATTTTTTGTAAGTAGAGGATAAATTCATGATCTATTTAATAAAGATGTTTTTTGAAATGATATTGTAATTACGATGTAATTTTGATGTATGTATTTTAATTGAACTTGTGGCCTATCTATAGAACTATTAATCAATTTCTTCTACACTATAATTTTTCTTTACCCTTCAAATCTAATGCCTTATCAATTAATAGAACTTTCAGATGCCTCTACAAATATTAAGTGTCCATTTTGCAAACAAGCGATAATTGACTGGGCACAAGAACAATATGTTCAGCCATGTGAGCACACTTTATTTATTGCTATGGATTTAGGATTCGAATTTGTCGCAGATCGATTTGAAGAGTGTATGAGTCAAAGCGTGGATGAGTTGCATGAAGACCCAAATATGAATATTTTTGAAGCTCTAACGACAACGGCTTATGAAAATCTAATTGTTTTAAAATCTGATTTAGGTGTGGAAGGTCTATTTCGCTATGTTGGCGTGAGTGATTTTTAACGTTAAGAGCATAAAAAAGCCAATCTATTGATTGGCTTTTTTATTATTTACGCTTCTGGTGCAGCGCTATATTGTTCAACTAATGGTTTTAATTCGCCATTTTGGAACATTTCAAGCATGATATCGCTACCGCCAATCAGCTCGCCATTTATCCAAAGTTGCGGGAATGTAGGCCAATTCGCAATTGCTGGTAAGATTGCACGAATATCAGGATTTTCCAGAATATTTACATATGCAAATGGACGACCAATTTGACTGAGCGCCTCTACAGCACGTGCAGAGAAACCACATTGTGGAAACTGTGGAGTGCCTTTCATGTAAAGTAAAACGGGATGCTTCGCAATTTGATCGCGGATTAACGCTTCAGTATCACGTGCTTGTTCAGTCATAAATAGATCCTCAACTAATCTAGCAGCATTATAGGGGGTGTTTATGTTGCTTTGCAAACCGCCTGATTACTTAAAGTTGCATTGAATATTCAATATTTTATTGTATAAACCGAAGTGATAACGAAAAGCGGACGAAATTTTAGATAAATGATTGATGAGACTTTTCATCAGAGCCAGTTTTTGCTTATATAAACCCTTCTTAACACCTCATACAGACAGAGTTCGATATGACTGATATTACCCTAGCTCCAATACAACCTGATCAACCATCACACTTAATGGCTACTTATGGTCGCCAAGCGATCAGTTTTGTACGAGGCCGAGGGGCATATCTATATACTGAAGATGGTACAGAATATCTAGATGCCTTAACTGGTATTGCGGTATGTGGTTTAGGTCATGCGCATCCAGTCATTGCAGAAGCAATTGCTGAACAAGCTGCAACACTTGTGCACACAAGTAATTTATTTGAAATTCCTTGGCAAACTGCCGCTGCTCAGAAGCTTGCCGAAGTGTCTGGCATGGAAGAGATCTTCTTTTCAAACAGTGGCGCTGAGTCAAATGAAGGTGCGATTAAGATTGCTCGTAAATTTGGTACTCAACAAGGTGTACGTTTGCCAAAGATTATTGTGGCAGAACAATCATTTCATGGTCGTACTTTGGCAACACTTTCAGCAACGGGTAATAAGAAAGTACAAGATGGATTTGCCCCCTTGGTAAATGATTTTATTCGTGTGCCATTTGGTGATGTAGAAGCAATTCAAGAAGCAGCTTTGCAACATCCAGATATTGTTGCAATTTTGATTGAGCCAATTCAAGGTGAGGGTGGTATTAATACTGCTCCTCAAGGCTTTAGCTATCTTGAGGAAGTTCGCAATATTTGTAATCAGCATAACTGGCTCATGATGCTAGATGAAATTCAAACAGGTAATGGGCGTACTGGTAAATATTTTGCATATCAGCACACCAACATTGTGCCTGATGTCTTGACGACTGCGAAAGGACTCGGAAATGGCTTCCCAGTAGGTGCTGTAATGACACAAGGTGAAGCTGTTGGTTTATTGGGGCCTGGTAGTCATGGTTCTACCTATGGCGGCACTGTACTTGGTTCTCGTGTGGTTTATACAGTCATTGATACAATTCAAAAAGAGAATGCTGTAGAAAATGCGGCGGTAGTAGGACGTTATATTGTTGATCAACTTCGTGCACAGTTAGCCAACAAGAATATTCAAGTGCGTGGTTTTGGCATGATGATAGGTATTCAATTGCCTAAAGACTGTGCTGAACTCGTTGCCATTGCGCGTGATCAACATAAGCTTATTATCAACGTTACAGCAGGTTCGGTCGTTCGCCTATTACCACCTATTAATATGACTCAAGCGCAGGCCGATGACTTGTTAGAGCGTTTAGTTGCTTTGATTAATAATTATCTTTAAGTTTTAGTGTTAAAAAATGGGCGTATAAGCGCCCATTTTTTATTTCAAATTATTAGCCAGAGATATATTGTTTTAACTGTTCAATTAAGTTTTTTTGATCTTCCATTGCAGCTTTTACCAAGTCACCAATAGAGATAAAACCAACTAGTTTTTCATTGTTCAATACTGGTAAATGACGTAAGTGACGATCTGTCATTAACTGTAAACACTCTTCAACGGTGTTGTTCAGGCTTACAGTAAGTACTTTAGATGTCATAATTTCAGCGACTGTAGTGCTATATGACGAACGTTCCATAAGCGTTACTTTTCGGGTGTAGTCACGTTCAGATAAAATTCCGACAACTTTTTCACCTTCAGCTACGACTAGCGCACCAATTCCTTTATCAGCCATGATCTTGATGGCTTCAAGGACAGTAGCTTCTGGAGAAATTGTAAAAATATCTTGCTCTGATTTGTTTTTGATTACTTGTGCAACGATTGTCATTTCTTCTGTCCCGTGTTTTATCATTTTGTTTTAAATTAGCTTGATTTTATAAAAATGCAAAGACTTGATAGTCATTCAAATACAAGTTTTACACTCAAGCGTTCAAAAAGCATTCTAATAATGGTGAAGAACCTAAAGAAAACTTAAGCTCTTTGCCAGTGCGGATGTTTAAAAAAGAAATGATGCATTTGCTGGGTAGATAATTTTAACTTCCTATGAGAAGAATTAAACAAAGCAGGTGTAACATTGAGTCGGGTTAAAGTTGGTAATAAAGATTCGTGAAAATCTTTGGGGGTAATTCTTCTTGGTTTGTAGTGTGGCCAATGTTCTTTAGCGTAGCGGTGAGCTTGCAATCCATTGAGCCAAAAAGGAAAAATAAAGTCTTCCTGATCTGATTTAATTGCCCAACCTTGATGAAATAATCCCCAAAGAACTCCGCAATACATCATGGTTCTTAAAATATAAATCTTAATCATCAAGTCTTTTGAAACCGGTTGTAGATTGCTTAAACTATTCATTGTCAATTTAATGGTTCTTAACTTGTCTTACTTATTATAGAAAAAATAGATGACATTTCAGTTTAAACAGGTATCAAATCGTAAACAAATATTCCCAGCTATAAAAATGCTACTTGAGCTACGACTCAATTGGTAAAGTGAAGCTTTGGCGAAACGCAAGGCAAACGAAGTGCGTAGTGAATTATATTTATTATAGAAAGTTTTTACAGGTATAAAAAAACGCCACCTGAGCAAAACAAAGCGATTAAAGCTTTGGTGAAGCGCAAGAAGAGATAAGGGATGAATTGGTTTATATCAAATTTTTACAGACATAAAAAAACGCCACCTAAGTGACGTTTTTTTATGCTTGCATTGTGGCTAACTTTTGCCAATATTGTGCTTTAAGTGAGTCACGTTCAACACGGAAACCTTGATAATACAATTCTGCTAAGAATAGAGCCGCTTTACCGTGCCCAGCGCGAGCAACTTCTTCTAACTGTGTAACTGCATCTTGAAAGTTCATTTGAGAATGAATAGTGTTTACTGCAGTTGCGTATACATGTTCTAAATCATGATGAGAGATACGTTGAATCATATAAAACTCCTTATTGTAATTATGATTACTTTTTTCTAAAGGCCACTGCCTTTAAATTAATTTAACTTAGAATTATTAAACTAATATTACAAATTGATGGATTTGTCAACTATTTGTGCTTTTCGCTTAATTCACTATTAGGATACATGATTAAACATTATTCACAAATAATTTTGATTAAAATCAATATGAGAATAAAAGACAAGGAGAATAAAATATGACAAATACAATCGACGGCTTTGTTTTTGATACTCCGCCTAAAGAGGAACAAATCATAGAACTGGCCCATTATCACCGTAAATTATTAGATGAAGCGATCTTTCATCAGGAAATCCATTTAGGGGATTATTGTCTTGCGCAGCGCAAAAGGGTGTTTGATTTTGCTGGGCATTTGGAACCCACCCAAAAAAGCTGGTTTTATCAAGTTTATGATGGGGAACTTCGAAAAATTGCTGATGAAGACGAATTGCACCCAGCTGATGCAGAAGAAGGACTAAGTATTTTTGCGATGTTTTTAGTCTTAGTGATTATTGCAGCAATTTTATACTTTTCTGTCATTCGTTCACTAATAAGTTAAGCATACTATCCAGTAAGGTACGATTATTAACCTTACTGGATGTTTGATCTTGTGCTTATGAGCATTGAACCCTACACTACACTAATTCGAGGTAGGTCATGCTCATATTCAAACAAAATTTTCTTAAATTAAAGTCTGAGTTAAAAGTTGATCAATGTTTTAACCTATTTGTGGTTATTGTCATTGGCTGTATTTTTGTGCTGTCATATTTAGCATTACTTCGGCCTATTAGTCCGGATCAATATCAACGAATTATCCAACTATCTCATCAGGCGACTTATCCAAGAACTCAAGACATGGCTGAGTTGCTTATAGCTCAGTCGGAAATTCATCGGGCAGAGTATTTAAAGTTAATGCATGCTTACCAATTTGAAGGTGCTCATGTTAAGCAATATCCAGCACTCGCTCAGGAAGATACTCAGTAAATGAGTAAATCAGACTAAATCTTGGTTTGCCAAGCGTTTTGAATACTATTGTGGCAGGCAATGTTTTGAATTTATGCTAAACTTTCTCTTTTTAAACGCGCTGCTTTTCAAGGAATCGGCATGCAACAACAATCGAATATGCAAAATAAATTCTTGATAGATGCTGAGATCGGTGATGACGATGTCACATTACCTAATTTACCTGCTATCGATGTTCCCATCGTTGAATCTCCTGTTAAATCACAAGAAAGTACGGAATTAGCCGAGACTGAATCTTCTTCTACCAATATAGAAACTGAACAAACCAAATTTGGTTTTTTTGGTCGGATGAAGGAAGGCTTAACAAAGACTCGTCGTAATTTCGCCGATGGTATGGTTAACATTCTGATTGGCGGAAAAGAAATTGACGATGAATTGCTTGAAGAAGTTGAAGAGCAATTATTGGTTGCGGACATTGGTGTAGAAGCAACTAAAACGATCATTACCAATTTAACAGAACGAACAGCTCGTGGTGATTTGATCTATTCCCACTCTCTTTATAAAGCGTTACAAGAAGAGTTGGTTGCTCTGTTGGCTCCACGTGTGAAACCACTACATATTGATCCGAACAAATCACCTTATGTGATTTTGATGGTCGGTGTAAATGGTGTAGGCAAAACTACAACCATTGGTAAATTAGCGAAGCGTTTACAAGGTGAAGGTAAAAAAGTGATGTTGGCTGCCGGTGATACATTCCGTGCAGCAGCGACAGAACAATTACAGATCTGGGGTGAACGTAACGATATCTCTGTAGTCGCTCAAGGTCACGGAGCTGATAGTGCCTCTGTTATTTTTGATGCCTTTGAGAGTGCTCGTGCTAAGGGAATTGATGTATTAATTGCAGATACAGCAGGTCGTTTACATAATAAAAGCAACTTGATGGAAGAGCTTAAAAAAGTTAAACGCGTTATGCAAAAAATTGATGCAACTGCACCTCATGAAATTATGTTGGTAGTAGATGCGGGTACGGGTCAAAACGCGATTAACCAAGTGCAAGAGTTTGACCAAGCTGTGGGTTTAACTGGTATTACAATTACTAAGTTAGATGGAACTGCGAAAGGCGGCGTGCTCTTTAATATTGCTAGTCGCAGTCATGTGCCAATTCGTTTTATTGGTGTTGGTGAAAAAATTGATGATTTAAGACCATTCTCGGCTAAATCATTTGTCGCTGCACTGTTTGAAACTGATAAATAAAATTGGTTATCAGCAATGAAAAGCTTCACTAAATGGTGGAGCTTTTTTATATGTATATCTTTTTTTATTGTTGCGAAAATAAAACGAACTGTCATATTTTTAATGCTGATTATAAAAAATGAGTTCAATACACTGTATTCATTCCCAAACAACGGCCCATGGTCAAACAAATAGGTAGGAAATAACAAAATGTCTACTTTCTTAGATAAAATTAAAAATCGTCGTACAATTTATGCAATTGGTAAAAATGTTGCATTAGATCGCACTAAAATTGAAGAGACAATCCGTGAAGCGGTTAAACATAGCCCTTCAGCTTTTAACTCGCAATCTTCACGTGTGGTGACACTATATGGTGAATCTCATGCTAAATTCTGGAATTTAGTTCGTGAAGCATTACGTAAAATTGTTCCTGCTGAAGCTTTTGCGGGTACAAACACAAAAATTGATAGCTTTGTAGCTGGTGCTGGTACTGTACTATTTTATGAAGATCAAGCTGTTGTTAAAAACTTACAAGAGCAATTTGAATTATATGCAGACAACTTCCCAGTTTGGTCTGAACATTCAAGCGCGATTGCTCAATTTGCAACTTGGACTGCGCTTTCAGAGCTTGGTTTAGGTGCATCTTTACAACACTATAACCCGATTGTTGATGCTGAAGCAGCTGAAGCATTTGATGTGCCTGCAACTTGGAAATTACGTGCTCAATTAGTATTTGGTTCAGTTGAAGCACCAGCAGGCGAAAAAGCATTTATTAATGATGCTGATCGTTTCAAAACCTTCAACTAATTTAAGTTGATTAAAAAAGAGTACCTCATTAGGTGCTCTTTTTATGTCTTTAGAATTAATAAAAGGACTAAATAAAATAGATACTGATTAAATTCAATTATATATTTAAAAATAATAATTCGGAAAATTAGTTAGTAACTGCACTGTCATAAAATAGTCACAATCATATTGCATATTGCTCATGATTTAATAGATTATCAAATACAGAGAAAGAAACAGATGACTTTAAGATTAAGCGTTGCTGCAATTGGTTTGTTACTCAGTGGTTCAGTATTTTCAGCAGTTACAATTACAGCACCAGAGGAAATTGTAATCCTTGCGGTGAATGGTCAAGAAGTCAATTCTGGGTTATTTCGTTCATCTAAAAATAACTATAAAGTCGATGCGGGTGAAACCAGCTTAAGCGTGCGTTACCAAGAATATTTTGAACATTTAAATGGCGAGCATGACATTGTTAAATCTGGCGTAGTCACAATTCAAACACCTACATTGCAAGATGGGAAAACTTATAAGCTTTCGATGGTAGATGTGCCTAAAGATTATGAAAATGCGAAAAAGTATGCTGAGCAACCAACGGTTGCTTTGTATAGTGCAAATAATGAATTAATTGTGAAACAAACGGGTGCAAACAATGAAGCAAAACCATGGTTTGCAACTGGCTTATTGGGTAAAGTAACTGACTTTACGACTAAATCATCTAAACCACAGCCTGAGGCGGTGTATGTAGCGGCTAAACCTACTTCCGCTCAGGTTGTGGTACCAGCTCCAACATCTATGCCAGTAACGGGTGTAGCCCAAACCAATGATCAACGTTTAGTTGAAACTTGGCAGAAAGCCTCAAAAGCTGAGCGTCAAAAATTTATGGCATGGTTAGCTGAACAATCAAATTAATTAATTGCTATTTAAAATAAAGCCGATTTAATATCGGCTTTATTTTTAGAATTTTTATAAATAGCCTAAGTATATTTTATGACTAATTTAAATTTCCGTTTAGCTCAATTCGCTGATATTCCAAAACTCGTAGATTTAATTAATAAGTCTTATCGAGAACAACAAGGTAGAAGTTGGACAACTGAGCTTGAGTTTGTAAAAGGGCAACGTATTACAGAGCACCAATTAGAAGAACAGCTACAACTTTCGAATTCGACATTATTGGTAGGGGAAAGTAACTCTTCCAAAATTGTTGCATGCATTGGACTTACATTTGAAAACAATCAGGTTGAGGTTGGGACGTTCTGTACAGATCCTCATGTTCAAAATATGAGAGTGGGTCGCTCTGTTTTAGAATATGCGGAGCAATATGCATTGAAAGAAGTTCCTTGTCTGCTCAATGCCGTAATGTATGTGCTAGATGTACGTTCAGAGTTGATTGCTTATTATGAACGACGTGGATATATAAAAACGGGTAATGAACAGCCATATCCAGTTGAAGCAAATGTAGGGGTACCAATAGTACCTATTAAATTAATTGAAATGAAAAAAGACCTCAAATGAGGTCTTTTTTGTTTAGGTTAGAAACCAGATGTAGTAGCCTAAAAGCATGAGAGGCCATGCTACCCATGGACTAAATAACCATTTCCATAACCAGAAGTTTGGTACAAAACCCACTCCATAAATAAAGCCACCAGAAATACCAATCATCACTAACATGAGTTGACTATGATTGTAGTGTCCGTTTGCATCTAACATGAGTGAAGGGTAAACAAGCAAAATTGCAGCAAGAGGCAATGCCAACAGAAATGAAAGGGCCATTGCGAATGCTTGAACTTTTCGATGATTTGATGCTGTCATTGCTTTTGCCATGATTTATTCCTCATCTAAATTTTGATGATGTTCGATATAAAGTGCACTAAGTACACCTGCAAAACATGCCATCAAAATGCCAAGGATCCATGCGAAATACCACATTTGCTTCTCCTTAATACAAGCTATGCGAGTTTGACTCGATGTGTTTGTTGGTAATGACGCCCCACATTTTGTAATAAGACCAACTGGTATAGATCAAAATGAGTGGTACAAAAATGCCAGCCGCTACAGTCATAACGCCTAAAGTAAGGTGGCTTGAGACAGCATCCCACATCGTCAAGCTAGAATTAGGATTAATACTAGATGGAAGCAAGAACGGAAATAGGGCAAAACCTGCGGTTAAAATCGCTCCTACAATCATTAAACTTGTGCCAGTAAAACTTAAGCCTGCTTTTGCTTTTGAAGCTGCAATAATTGCAATGATTGCGCCTACTATTGCAAGAACTGGGGCAACTTTAGTAATTGGATAGGTACTGTAGTTGTTCATCCAGCCAGGGTTGTTATTTGTAACTACCTCTTTTGCTAAAGGGTTGAGTGCAACATTTGGATCAATAGCAACTGCATAGCTATAACCCGGTACTTGCCCAAAATACAGCCATGCCCCAATAACAAGAAAACAAGCTAAAAATATAACTGCCATGATCTGAGTTGCTTTGGCAGAACGTTGCTTTAAAGCGTTGTCTGTTCGTAACATGAGCCATGCACCGCCATGGGCACAGAGCATAGATAGACTGACAATGCCGCAAACTAAGGCGAACGGGTTTAAAAGAGCAAAAAAGCTGCCAGTATATTCAGAGCGTAAAGTGTCATCTAAACCAAAAGGTAAGCCTAGAAACAAATTACCAAAGGCTACACCGAACACAAGCGCTGGAACAGCACCGCCAATGCATAGGCCCCAATCCCATGAATTACGCCATTTGGTGTTTTCAAGTTTTGAACGGTAATCGAAGCCGACTGGTCGCAGGAAAAGTGCGAATAAAACCAACAGCAGTGCCCAATACATACCAGAGAAAGCTACAGCATATACCATCGGCCATGCGGCAAATAATGCACCACCAGCGGTAATAAACCACACCTGATTGCCATCCCAGTGCGGTGCAATAGTATTGATAGCGGCACGGCGTTCGTTATCAGTTTTTCCAACGAAAGGCATGAGGGCCATAGAACCCATATCGAAACCGTCAGTGAGAGCGAACCCGATCAGAAGTACGCCAACTAACACCCACCAAATGATTTTTAATAGTTCATATTCAATCATGATAAAGCCTCCCCATTAACAGCTGTTTTCGGTTCCTGCTTTTCAAAATGGTATTTACCAGTGTGGAGAGAGCTTGGCCCTAAGCGAGCGAATTTGATCATTAAATACATTTCAATAATTAAAAGAACTGTATAGAAGGCAGCTAAAGCAATTATAGAACCCCATACATCACCAGTACTTAAGCTAGAAGTAGAGAGGTGGGTTGGTAAGATTTCACCAATAGACCATGGTTGACGACCGCCCTCAGCTACATACCAACCTGTTTGGGCAGCAATCCAAGGAAGAGGCAGTGCAAACAATGCATATTTCAGTAGCCAAGGTTTATTTTCGGCATTTCTTTTTGCTACCGCCCAAGTTGCTAAAATGAATAAAAGCAACATTAAGAAACCTGAAGCTACCATTGCACGGAAAGAGAAGAAGAGAGCTGTAACATTTGGAACTGTATCTTTTACAGCGGCTTGAATGTGTTGCTCTTTCGCATCAACTACATTTGGTTCATATTTTTTAAGAAGAAGGCCATAACCTAAATCTTTTTGATTTTTTTCAAATGAAGCCAATAACTCGGGTGAACGATCACCTGCACGAAGTTTTTCAAGCTCAGCGTAAGCAAGCATCCCGTTACGAATGCGAACTTCGTGCTGTTGCATGAGATCTTTAAGCCCAGTAACTTCTTTGGTTGTTGAACGGGTTGCAATTAAACCTAATGCATATGGAATTTTAACTGCATAATCTGTCCGCATTTCTTCATGGTTCGGTATACCAAATAAAGTAAATGGAGCTGGAGCAGGGTGAGTATCCCATTCAGCTTCAATTGCAGCCAGTTTGGTTTTTTGAACATCACCTAATTCATAGCCAGATTCATCCCCGAGTAAAATCACTGAAAGTGTAGATGTAAGACCGAAAATCGCAGCAATTGCAAATGAACGACGAGCGAAAGGAAGATCACGTTTTTTAAGCAAGTAGTAGCTTGAGATAGCTAGTACGAAAATTGCACCAGTTACATAGCCTGCTGATACAGTGTGAACGAATTTAACCTGAGCTACGGGGTTAAAGATAAGCGCGCCGAAATCGACTAATTCCATACGCATCGTTTCAAAGTTGAATGCAGCACCTACTGGGTTTTGCATCCATCCATTAGCTACTAAAATCCAGAGCGCTGACATGTTAGAACCAAGCGCAACTAACCATGTTACTCCTAGATGCTGAACCTTACTTAAGCGGTCCCATCCAAAAAAGAATAAGCCAATAAAGGTCGACTCAAGAAAGAATGCCATAAGGCCTTCGATTGCTAATGGTGCACCAAAAATATCACCGACATAATGTGAGTAATAAGCCCAGTTCGTTCCAAACTGAAACTCCATGGTTAAGCCAGTCGTTACCCCTAACGCAAAGTTAATACCAAATAGTTTTCCCCAAAATTTAGTCATATCTTTATAAATTTCTTTACCAGAAATGACATAGGTGGTTTCCATAATGGCAAGAATAAAAGCCAAACCTAAAGTTAAAGGGACGAAAAGAAAGTGATACATGGCGGTCATTGCAAATTGAAACCGCGAAAGATCAACCACGCTTTCAGAAATCATCAACGTGTCTCCTTAATGTGGGAAATGTTATCGCCAGCAATATGCTCGGCGACCTGATTGTCGAAATTTTTGGGGATGGTGGGAGCATCAAACCAAATGTGTTTAATCGTTAAAAGAAGCACTATTTTTATTATTAGAATAATAGTGATTTCTTTAATTAAACGACTATTAAGATTTTGAAAATTAAAGCTCATAAATTAAACCTCATTTGATATTAATTTCATTATTAGTCAAAATATAATAAAAATAAACAATAAATATATTTTAAATAAATATTTAAATAATTAGGTTATAAAAAACAAATACTTAATATTTAAAAAATAATACCATACTAAAATAGTTTGAATTGATTGTTAAATCCAACTAAAACACTTGTAAATAAAATTATTAAGTTGATTAAAATGGTTTTTTTTTGAATTTAATTCCGACTAAAATAGTTGTGTATAATAATTTTTAGTTTATTTCAAACTAAAATGGTCGGAATAATAAATAATTAATTAAAAAAGAAAATAATAAAATAAAGGCGTAATAAAGCCTGCAAAAAGCAATAAATAATAGACTGTAAAATTATTAAAAATTAATCGGGTGCGAAAAGATCGTTTGATATAGAGATTTTTTTGGCCACATAGTGGCTTTTATGCACTCTGACGAGAATGACTTGGGAATGTAATTCGAGTTCGCCATATTCCGGTTCTACTTGAACGTAGTGAAGTTGACCAAATTCATCACGTACGCGTGCTTGAGCAGAAAAGCCTGGTCTGGCATTACCACTAGAAATGGTCGCTAATCGCCCTAAAAGGTTATAATTGGTATGTGTAAGCTTCGGCTTAATCACTTGGTCAAGGCAGTGAATCATGAACACAGTAAAAAAGATTGCGATCACAAGTGCCGGGACGATTAAATAAAATGGTGAAATAAAATAATGCTGTATTGCGAAGAAAGAGAGTTGTAAAAAGTAACCTGCATAACTGAAATTGATGAGTAAAAAAACAAAAATTAGAGCTTTAGAAAATTTAACATTAAGTAGCGGTGAGTTAGAAAGCCAATCTGGTGCAATTTTTTTAAGCAACTGACTTGGACGGAGTCCAATATACATACCAATGGTTTCTACCACGCTGAGTAATATCAAAGCCACCACACTTAAGTGAAAAGGCATAAGATAATAATTAAAAAAGAAATCAGCCATGGCAGAAACTCTAATGTTGATAGTCTCAGTCTACGATATAGATACCGCCATCTGAATGTACTTCAAGCTCAACTTTATTTAAAAAATCACCTAAACATGGTCCTGAAATACATTCGCCTGTTTCCACAGTAAATAAGGCACCATGAGTAGAGCATTGAATGTATTCTTGATCTTGGTCAAGAAATTGATTTTCTAAATATTCAAGCTCAGTTTGTAAGTGAGGGCATAAATTCTGATAAGCATAGAATGCGCCGTCACGTTGCGTAACGAAAATAGTAGTTCCTTGTAAAGTGTCAAAAGCTCTAGCTTCACGCTCAGGAACTTCTTCCGTCATACAGATCCTTTCCATTTTAAGCACATTCCTTCTGAAAATTTTCAAGAAGTTTAGCATAATCATTTACAGCTAAACGTGGTCCGAATTGAGAGACTACTTCACTCGAAATTAAGATGGCTAACTGAGCCGCAGCATTCAAATCTTGATGATAATTGAGGGCATAAAGGAATGCGCCTGCAAATGCATCGCCTGCGCCATTTGTATCAACGGCTTCAACATGACGTCCCGCAACATGGAAGTGCTGAGTTGGGTTAGAAACTAATGCACCTTTGGCACTTTGTGTAATGACTACGGTATGATTTTTAAAACGTAATTGAGCAAGAGCATCTTCTACAGACGTTGTATTGGTATACATTAAGGCTTCTTGCTCATTACAAAATAGTAAGTCTACGCCATCATCCATGAGCTCTTCCAAGCCTTCACGAGCGTATTGCACCATGGCAGGGTCTGAAAGAGAGAGGGCAATTTTAACGCCATTTGCTTTTGCAATTTCTCTTGCTTGTTTTACAGCTTTACGAGCCGTTTCACTTGTAGAAAGATAACCTTCAATATAAAGCCATTTTGCTGTTTTTAATGGTTCAAAATCGATTTGATCTTGAGACAGTTCAGCCGTAATACCCAAATAGGTGTGCATCGTGCGTTCAGAGTCAGGGCTAATTAACACCATACAGGTACCAGTTACACCTTCACTGATCGATTTTGGTGTGGTCTGGATGTTAGCCTCATTTAGACCTTGTAGGTAAATTTCCCCTAAATCGTCATGACCAACGCGGCAACCATAAAAAGCAGTTCCACCTAATGCACTAAAGGCTACAGTTGTATTTGCTGCTGAACCGCCACTTGCTTGACCTTTGTAGTCTTGGTGCTGCTTTAACTCTGCATAAAGAGCAGATTGAGTGTCACCATCGGACAACTGCATTGTGCCTTTTTGCAAACCTTGTTGACTAAGAAAATCATCAGACACTTTAAATTCTTGGTCGATTAATGCATTACCAATTGCAAAAAGATCTACAGTTGCCATATGTGTTGTCACAAATAAAAAAATCAGGTTGATAAGTTTACACCATTGCTTGGATTTGCTGTAGTTTGTTGAATAAAATTCAGTTAATTCAAAAATAGTGGAGAAATATTGTTGTTTAAATATGCTTTAGATCAGTTTTTAATACAAAAAATTGATGAGTTGCCAGAGCAAATTATTGAATTAAGCTTAGTTTCTCAGAATGAGGGTTTTAGATTTATCAATAGATTGATAGATGAATATCAATCTGGCCAGAACTGTTTTGATCAAGAAGGAGAAGCTTTATATAGTATGCAATATGCTAATCAGTTAATTGCCATTGGTGGAATTAATACTACTCTAAATAAAGACATGGGTAGGTTGAGGCGATTTTATGTACATCCTGAATACAGACGACATGGTATGGGTGAATTATTACTTAGAGCTATAGAAGAGCATGCTAAAAAATATTTTAATGAAATAGTTTTATATACAGACACTCATAGAGCAGCTGCTTTTTATAAGAAAATGGGATATTCCGAGACAAATATACCGAATAGTAATTTTTCAAAAAGAATGAAATGAGTTCTTTAATATTTAAAATCTAATCGTAAGTATGCCTTTGAAACTAAATAACCTATTCATCGGAATTACTTTGTTTGGGGCTTGGTGGGGCAAATAACTCAAATTGATGGGCTTTTTTATTTATTGGGTAGCATATACATAGAATTAAAAGCTTTTGTTCTGGTAGGATAAACATTCATGGCTATGTGCTTGATATCAAAGCCGTGCCAATGAAAACTAATACTCAACAAAAACATAGTATTTTACTTGGCTTTTGTTCGCCAATCTCAAGCTGACTCAGGCTATAATGAGACTTATTCACTTATCCGATATGTTAGGAGATCACATGACTGTAGATGTCACTGAAACCATTTCTCAAACTGTTCACCCTGCGTTTCAGTTGCTACGTCAGCACCATGTAGAAGCATTAGATATTTTAGTATCTGAATATAAGCATAAAGTGACAGGTGCGGTGCATTATCACTTGGCAACTGATTATGACGAAAATGTATTTCTTGTTGCTTTTAGAACACAGCCTATGGACTCTAAAGGTACTGCACATATTTTAGAACATACAGCTTTGTGTGGGTCTGAAAAGTTTCCAGTACGTGATCCGTTCTTTTTAATGATTCGTCGTTCTTTAAATACTTTTATGAACGCATTTACAGCAGCAGATTGGACAGCATATCCATTTGCGTCTCAAAATAAAAAAGATTTCCAAAACTTACTTTCTGTTTATCTTGATGCGGCATTTGCTGCCAATTTGAATCCACTTGATTTTGCTCAAGAAGGTATTCGTATTGAACTTGAAAATGATCAACCTGTTTATAAAGGTGTAGTTTTTAATGAAATGAAGGGTGCCATGAGTGCGCCGTCTGACCAACTTTATCATCAGTTGGCTCATCATTTATTTCCTGAAACCACCTATCATTACAACTCAGGTGGCGACCCGAAAGATATTCCTGATTTAACGTATGAACAATTAGTCGATTTTTATAAGGTACATTACCACCCAAGTAATGCTGTATTTATGACCTTCGGGAATCAAACAGCGTATGAGTTGCAAGAGCAATTTGAAAAACTAGCTCTAAATAAGTTTTCTGCGGGTACAACTTTATATTCTAAGCCTGAAAAACGTTTAGCTGCGCCAATTGAAGTAACAGAAAATTATGGCGTTGATAGTGATGATTTAAAAGATAAAACTTATCATGTCTTATCTTGGTTATTACCCGAAGCAAATGACGTTAAATTGCGTTTGGGAATGCGTTTAGTTGAAGGGATTTTGTTAGAAAATTCAGCTTCACCACTGCGCCATTATTTAGAAACGTGTGGTTATGCTCAATCAACAGGTCCATTAATGGGCGTAGACGACAGTAATTTTGAAATGACTTTCTACTGTGGTGTTCAAGGTTCAAATCCTGAACATGCGCAAAGCTTTAGAGAGGGTGTTTTAAATATTCTGCGTGATGTTGCTGCAAAACCAATTGATAGCGATTTAGTTGATGCAATTTTGCATCAGATTGAATTACATCAACGTGAAATTAATGGCGATGGTACACCATACGGTTTAAGTCTAATTTTAAATGGCTTGAGTGGTGCGATTCA
Source organism: Acinetobacter calcoaceticus (assembly GCF_900520355.1). Taxonomy (NCBI): domain Bacteria; kingdom Pseudomonadati; phylum Pseudomonadota; class Gammaproteobacteria; order Moraxellales; family Moraxellaceae; genus Acinetobacter; species Acinetobacter calcoaceticus. The sequence continues at coordinate 1,741,853 of NZ_LS999521.1, forward strand.
CCATAATGACCCAATTCAAATTTGGGATGTTGACAGCGCAATTGCACAGGTTAAAGAAGAGTTGAAAGACCCAATGTGGTTATCAAATCTGATTCAAACACATTTGCTTGATAACCCACATCGTGTGCAGATGACTCTAGTTCCAGACCCAACCAAGTCTGTAAAAGAACAAGAAGCAGAAAAAGCCCGTTTAGCTGCTATTGGTGAAAAACTAACAGATGCTGATAAGGCTGAAATCATTGCTAATACCAAGGCTCTAGAGGAACGTCAGGATACTCCAGATAATCTTGAATTATTACCAAAAGTAGGCTTAGAAGATGTACCTGCTGACTTGCATATTGTACAAGGTCAATTACGCGAAATTCTTTGCAATCGCATGGATACGCCGTTGAATTTGTATCATGCTGGTACGAATGGTATTTACTATCAACAAGTGCTTATTCAAATTCCTGAAGATATTGTGAAGTCACCGTATTTCAATTTGCTTTCTATCTTGATGGGCGAAGTGGGTGCAGGTGAATATGACTATCTTGAACTACAAACCTTACAAACGGCTGTAAGTGGTGGTTTAGGAATGGGCGCTTCATTACGTAGTAAAGTTGATGACAAAGATAAAATTAGTGCTTGGTTAACGTTAACGACTAAGTCTTTGACTCAGAAGTTTGATGCTATTCATTTATTAAAATTAGCATTTGAACAGCTCCGATTAGATGAGAAAGAGCGCATTATTGAGTTATTGCAACAACGTAAAACACGTTGGCAATCTCGCTTATCTGGAGCAGGTCATAGCTACGCAATGCAAATCGCATCACGTAATATGAGTGCTTTGGCTCAACGTGATTATCAAAACACAGGTTTAGGCGCATTAAACTGGTTAAGTGAGCTTGTTGCTAAAATTACTCAAGACTCTACTGCATATGATGATCTGATTGCAGAATTAAAACGTATTCATCGTAAATTATTGCAAGCGCCTAAACAGTTCTTGCTGGTATGTGAAGAACATCAGTCTGAACGTTTAGTTGAAGAAATCCAAAATGTTTGGGATAAATTAAACGTTGATGCAACTGCAACAGAGTTAACTCATGTAGAACAGGTAAATGATAATAATCATGAAGCATGGTTAATTCAGACAAATGTTCAGTTCTGTGCTTCGGCTTATCAGGCGGTGGATGTGTCGCATCCAGATGCAGCTCCGTTAATGGTATTGGCAGCTTATTTACGTAATGGGTTCTTACATAGTGCCATTCGTGAGAAAGGCGGTGCGTATGGTGGTGGAGCAAGCTATGATGGGAATGCATGTTCATTCCGTTTCTATAGTTACCGTGACCCACGTTTAGCAGAAACTTTTAAAGACTTTGAAGCAAGTGTGCAATGGTTATTAAATGCGGAACAACAGCCTCATCAGCTTGAAGAAGCGATTCTTGGACTTGTTGCAAGTATGGATAAACCAGGTTCACCAGCGGGTGAGGCGATTACTGCATGTTATGCATTGTTGCATGCAAGAACACCAACTTTCCGCCGTACCTTACGTGAACGCTTGCTGCATGTAACATTAGATGATTTACAACGTGTTGCTCGTCAATATTTAGTTGAGCAAACTCCTGTAAAAGCTGTAGTTGCACCATTTGCAAAACGCGATGAGTTGCAGCAATCAGGTTTTACCATTCAACAAGTTAATTAAAATAAAAATTGGAGATGAACATGGCGTTCAGACAATTTGAACGCACATCTTTACAGCTAAGCATGGGTATCGTGCTTAGCTGTTTATGTGCGTCTGTGACATATGCTGACACCTTGGCACCTGTAACCCCTGCGACAGTAGATGCATGTGTTGCTCTTGCTTCGAATGCCGATCGTCTGGCTTGTTATGACTCTGTATTTAAACCGTCAGCTTTACCAGTTATTCAAGCTGCGGCTGTACCAGAGCCTGTTAAAAAAATTGATGCACCTGCTGTTCCACCTGAAACCTTTAAAGAGAAGATGGTAGATACAGTGAGTAATATCAAAATAATTGGTAAAGCCCCAAAACTTGAACCTACTACTTCTTTGCTAGATCAACGTTGGGAGCTGTCTGAAGAGAGTAAACTAGGGGTTTGGAATATCCGTGCTTATCAACCGGTCTATTTGTTACCAGTATTCTGGACCAGTGACAAAAATGAGTTGCCACATAGTCCAAACCTAAATAATACGGTGACAGAAGATCAAAATCTGAAATCAACAGAAAGTAAATTTCAGATTTCTTTAAAAACCAAAGCTTGGGAAAATATTTTTGGTAATAATGGCGATTTGTGGGTCGGTTATACACAATCTTCACGTTGGCAGACATTCAATGCTGAAGAGTCTCGCCCTTTCCGCGAAACGAATTATGAGCCTGAAGCAAGTTTAATGTTTAGAACAAACTATGAATTGCTTGGTTTAGATGGTCGTTTGCTTGGCGTTACTTTAAATCACCAATCAAATGGTCGTTCAGATCCATTATCTCGTAGTTGGAACCGCGTAATCTTTAATGTGGGATTAGAGCGCGGTAACTTTGCTGTAATGCTTCGTCCATGGATTCGTCTTGAAGAAGACAGTAAAGATGATAATAATCCAGATATGGAAAATTACATCGGTCGTGGTGATTTAACAGCATTTTATAAATGGAAGGAAAATGACTTCTCTTTAATGCTACGTCATTCATTGAAAGGTGGTGATGACTCTCATGGTGCTGTTCAATTTGATTGGGCTTTTCCAATCAGTGGAAAATTGCGTGGACATTTCCAGTTGTTTAATGGTTACGGTGAAAGCTTAATTGACTATAACCACCGAGCAACTTATGCCGGTTTGGGTGTATCACTCTTGAATTGGTACTAAGTCTTTACTCGTAAAAAGCCGCTTTAAAAGCGGCTTTTTTATTATCCAATTTGAATATTGGCTTGAGGGTGTTTGAGTCGACTTTTTTTCGGAGTGGCAATTAAATAAGCCAGTGTTAATGGGCCGAGTCGCCCAGCAAACATCAACAAACTTAAAATGAATAAACTACCATTATGTAGCTCTGGCGTGATTCCACGAGAAAGCCCTACAGTACAAGCTGCTGAAACAACCTCAAACAACAAATTCATAAAGTCTGCTTTAGGTTCTAAAAGCAAAATAATAAAGAATCCCATGAAAATGAGTATGCTGGTAATTGCAGTTACAGCTAAAGCTTTATACGTAGTTTCGTGTGCGACTGAATGATTAAATATTCGGATTTCATCTGTACGCCGTAAAAATGAAATAACACTGAGCACTAAAATTACAAAGGTTCCAACTTTAATTCCACCTGCTGTACTGAGCGAACCACCACCAATAAACATAAGTAGCATCATGAGTAAAGAGCTGCTATTGGTCATTGCGCCTGTATCAATGGTATTAAATCCTGATGAGCGCGGAACAGTGGCTTGAAACCAAGCATTTAATGCTTGATCACCTGTACTGAGCATTCCTAGGGTATGAGGGTTTTGAGCTTCTAAAGCCCATATTAAAATAAAAGCAGCAAGGTTAATAATTGCAATCGTTATGAGAATTAATTTGCTATTTGGAGTGAGTTTTTTCCATTTTTTATTTTGTTTAATGTCCATGAGAACCAAAAAGCCAAGCCCGCCCAATGTATAAAGTATGCTAATGGTTATACAAATAACATAATTACTTTGAAAGTTTATTAAACTATTAGAAAATAAGGAAAAACCAGCATTATTAAATGAAGAGATGCTATAAAAAATAGCATAATAAAGCCCACGCGCAAAACCGTAAGTCGGTGTAAAGGCGGTGGTGAGGATAATTGTGCCAATAAGCTCAAAAATTAGGGTATACGTGACAACGCCTTTGGCCACAAAAGTAACTTTTGATAGGCTTGTTTGCCCGAGACTATCTTGTGCCATCATTTGCTGTTTAAGGCCAACTTTAGGTGACAAACTTAATGCAGCCAATATGGCAAAAGTCATAAAGCCCAAACCACCAGATTGAATCAGCAATAAAATAATAGTTTGCCCGAATAGGGTAAAAGACTCATGAATATTTAAAACAGATAAACCAGTAATTGTGACTGCTGAGGTTGCTGTAAAGAGCGCATCCATCCAGCTTACATGACCCGTGTTGGCAAATGGCAGTTTTAGTAATAAAGTGCCAAAAATAATAAAGCCCAGAAACCCCAGTGCCAAGAGTGAAGGAGGGCTTAAATTTAATGTTTTATGGGGCTTGGGATATATAGACATATTTTTAGATTTCGTTTCTTATATGAAGCAATTAGAAAGTTTCTTTAACTGCGCTAAATGACCTTCTAAAATAAGAATGTCATGTGTTTGCAAGGTGAAATTTTCTTCGGTCTCAAACAAAATTTGCTGCTGTCTTTTTACAAGTAAAGTTTTGACCTGTGGAGCTTGCTGCATAATGCCATATAAATTAATGCCATGAAGTTTTTCAGGAATTTCAATTTTTATAATGTAGTGGTCATCTTCTAAAGACATATAACGACTAACCATTGGATAGTTCAGGGCTTGAGCAACGCGTACCCCCATATCTTCTTCAGGATGAATAATTTTATTGATGTTGAGATGCGACAAAATGGTGTGATGTGCTTTGGTTTTTGCTTTTACCCAAATCTTGTCCATACCTAAATTTTTTAAATTCAGGACACACAAAATACTTGCTTCAATATCTTCACCAATTGCGACTACTACAGCATCACAATTTTGGATATTCAGTTCGTCAAGTACATGTTCATCGGTCGCATCAGCAATGACGGCATGAGTTAAAACGTTGGCAAGATTTTCAACATTCTTTTTTACCGTATCAATGCCAATAACATCATGATTTAATTTTGTGAGCTCTTGAGCAACTGTTGCTCCGAAACTCCCTAAGCCAATGACTGCAAACTGTGCCATGTTGGTCCTTGTTTCCTGATTAGACGTTTATTTTTAAGGATATTTTCTTTGAGATAAAGAGAGGCAATGTAAATATGATGGGAATATTAGAATAATTATATGAATAAGCCGACAAATTAGTCGGCCTATTCAACAAAATCGAAGATTATTTCAAGAAACGTTTGTAGCCAACATTATTCGTAATTTCTGCATATGGATAACTAATCTGCTCAAGAGTTTCAATCAATCCATCAGGGTTCTGTTTCGCATCGGTGGCTTGTAAGCCGACTAAAACACGTCCTTCTGCTGCACCATGGTTACGGTAATGGAATAGGGTAATGTTGTGGGTTGGACCTAAACGAGTTAAGAATGTTAAGAGGGCACCTGGACGTTCAGGGAACTCAACACGGAACAATCTTTCATCATCTAGATTTGCATGACCGCCAATTAAATAACGAATGTGTAGTTTGGCAACCTCATCGTCAGAGAGGTCATCTACCACATAATTTTGCTGCTTTAATTGTTCCAGAATTTCATGACGCTCTGCATCACCACCTTTTAAGCTAATACCGACAAATACTTGTGCTTCTTCTGTATTGTTTGCTCGGTAGTTAAACTCGGTGATATTGCGTCCATGTAAAGCACGGCAAAAACCTAAGAAAGCACCTTTTTCTTCAGGTAAAGTAACTGCATAAATAGCTTCGCGCTGTTCGCCTAGCTCGGTGCGTTCTGCAATATAACGTAGGCGATCAAAATTCATATTTGCGCCACATACAATGGACACAATATTTTTATTGCTGATTTTATGTTCGGTAATATATTTCTTGATCCCAGCAAGGGCCATTGCACCAGATGGTTCAACAATGCTGCGATTTTCATCAAAGGTATCTTTAATGGCAGCACAGATTTCATCTGTGTTTACTGTCACAATCGCAGGTTCAACAATTGGACCAGAATTATCAGACTTACGTAGACGAATAATATCAAATGGTAAAGCACCGATTTGTGCAACGGCAGTACCATCTGCAAACAAGCCTACATGCGGTAAGATTACACGTTCATTGGCTTCTAAGGCTGCTTTTAAACATGCAGACTCTTCATATTCAACACCAATAATTTTCACATGAGGGGCAACTTCACCAAGGTAAGCTGCTACGCCTGAAATAAGGCCACCACCACCTACAGCAACAAACACATATTCTACATCACGCCATTGACGTAATATTTCATTTGCAATAGTACCTTGACCAGCAATCACAAGTTCATCGTCATAGGGTGGAATAAAGACGAGACCTTCAACTTCGGCACGTTGTTGCGCATATTTATTTGCGATATCAAAACTATCGCCATGTAACACAACTTGACCGCCCAAGCGTTTAACTGCTTGAACTTTAATGTCCGGAGTTGTGCTTGGCATAACAATAATCGCTGGAATTCCTAAACGTTGGCCTGATAATGCTACGCCTTGAGCATGGTTGCCAGCAGATGCACAAATAACCCCACGTTCGAGTTGTTCTTTGGGAAGTTGGCTAATACGGTTATAGGCACCACGTAATTTGAAAGAAAAAACAGGCTGTAAATCTTCACGTTTAAAACGAATAATATTATTTAATTTTTGACTAATTCGTGGAGCTGCTTCGAGAGGCGTTTCAATTGCAACATCATAAACCGTTGCTTGTAAAATTTGTCGTACCACACGAGACAGCATGTTCATCTTCCCTATAACAGTTTAAAATAGGAAGTTATTGTAGCAAACCCCTGTGCATTTGCGCCGATTATTGGTGCATAAATGTCAAAAAATAGTTGAGTGATGTCATGAGTCTATACGCAACCCAAGATGAAAAGAAACAAGCTGCTGCGCAAGCTGCTTTAAAACACTTACCCAAAGGTGGCATTTTGGGGGTTGGGACTGGAAGTACTGTAAACTTTCTAATTGATTTATTGCCTGAATTACAATTAGAAGCTGCTGTGGCAAGTTCTCAAGCAACAGCTGATCGTCTTAAAAAATTAGGCATCGAAGTGGTAGATATGAACCATGTGGGTGGTTTAGATGCATATGTTGATGGTGCAGATGAAATTGACCGTCATATGCATATGATTAAAGGTGGGGGTGCTGCATTAACACGCGAAAAAATTGTAGCTTCAATTGCTAGGAAATTTGTTTGTATTGTTGATGATTCAAAATGGGTTGATCAACTCGGACGTGATTTTCCACTCCCTGTAGAAGTTATTCCAATGGCTCGCTCAGCCGTCGCTCGTAAACTCGTGGCTTTAGGTGGTGATCCGGTTTATCGCGAAGGTGTAGTAACTGATAATGGTAATGTCATTTTAGATGTATTTAATCTTAATATTTTAAATGCGATTGATGTAGAAAAAATTATTAATAACATTCCAGGTGTTGTGACTAATGGTATTTTCGCTCTAAACCCAGCAACGATTGCAATTGTTGCAACAAATAATGGTATTGAAGAGCGCACAGCACAGTAATGTCTGCGAAGATGCCAGAAATTAAAATCGTTCGACACGTAAGAGCAAGAAAATTGCGCTTACGTGTTGAGCCAGCTTCAATACGCCTGACAGTTCCTTTATTTTGCAGTAAAAAGCAAATTCAGCATTTTTTGGCGCAATCTGAGCAATGGTTGATCGAGACGTGGGATAAGCAACAACATGTTCAGTCTGCTTCACTTGAAATTCCTTCAGAAATCTATTTTTTTAATAAAGACCAACCGTTTCAAATTGTTGTACAAAAGCAGCACCGTGTTTTTCAATTTGATTGGGAAAACAGTTGCTTATTTATTAAAGATACACAGCCATATTTGGCATTGCAAAGAGCAGTTATTGCGTTTGCTAAACAAGAATTACCCGAGTTTTTAACCGAGTTAAGTGAACATACTCAATTGAATTATCGAGAGTGCACAATTCGCCGTCCAAAAACTCGGTGGGGAAGTTGTAGCAGTCAGCATAATATTATGCTACATGCAGGATTAGTGCTCATGCCACACGAGATTGCTCGCTATGTCGCTATTCATGAGTTGGCTCATACTAAATATTTTGATCATAGCCCTGCATTTTGGGCAGAAGTTGAAAAATACGATCCATATTTTCAAAAACACCGCAGACAACTTAAATCAAATCCGTTGCCTGCATGGTGGTATGTCTCAAATTAACTAAAACTACATTCTAATTGTGGTGTTTGTAAGCTATCGGGTGCTTTTCGGCTATCTAGACCTGCTTTGGCACCCACGATTTTATTTGCTTTAATCGATAATTGTATAAAGTTGTATTGCTGCGTTGAGTTATTTGGTTCGGCTGAACTTGAGTTGAGTAAATAACTTGAGCTTGCAGCATCTGTTTGCAATAAATTATCTGTACTATCAGCGCTTAAAGCAGAGCGATAAGTCTGTGATCCTTTAATAAGTTCGATTTGACCATTCGCACGGAAATTAAGTTGGCAACCTGTTGAAGTGTCTTCATAGCGACCAACTAAATAATCTGTAGCTGGTAATTTTGGGTCGGAAAGATTAATGCTAGTCAAACCTTGTTTGCAAGGATATGCAGATCCATTACAGGTTGCGGTAATGCCGCTAAAACCAACGGCACGACGATAATCACCAGCCCCATCTATACGGAAAAAGTCAGTGGTATTTCCGACAGGTACGCCCCCTGAATATAGTTTCTTTTGCAGTAGATCATAGCCTATTTGATCTAAGCTTTGAGTATCTGCCAATTTTAAAGTAGCGGCTTTTAAATTGGTTGCAAAAGAATCGCGTGTTGTTTTTTGATTAGTAGCAATATCTAACAGTGTATTTTTTACTGGATCAATATTATCTGGAGCAGGCGTGAAAATAGGGGTGAAGGTTGTTTGATCCCCATGAAGTTTTTTTCCATCTAAAAAGCCATCTTTTAAATCGGTTGCCAAACTTTTAACAAGATCTTGGTATGTAGTTGTTCCACCATGAGAAGTTGACCAATATTGTAAGTAGCCAAAGCTAAGATAGCTATCTACATACGTACTAGGCTGCTTAGTGGAGTACTGCAACAAAGTTAGAACTGTGAGGGTGTTGGCTGGACTTAAACTTGGAATATTTGCATCTTTGAACGCATTAAGAAGCGATCTGTAAACGTCTTGAGAAGCTAAATCCACATGCAATTGTTCAATACGGGTTGGGTCAATCGTCTCTTGCGGGAGTTGTCCTGAACGTATCACAGCACGTTGGTAAACGGCTTCACTGCTTGGACTTATGAATAGGGTTCTGCCATTTACACTGTTCGGTGTAATAAACGCATGATAAATACCAGAGAAATTTTGGTATGTTGAAGTAATTGGATCAAATACTTGAGATGAATTTTGAGTCGTAATTTCTACGCGATATAAACGATTTAATTTAGCGGTAGGAATTTTGACATTAAAGCTGTTTAAACTTGCAATTGAAGTATTTAATAAAACAGAGTTAGTGGTGTTGTCATATACTTTTAGCTGGATATTACGCATTTCTACAGGAGATTTAAGAGTAACATCAGTCGTTGCCTCGGGAGCGGGATCAACGGGTGTTGGCGTGCTTGGTGAGTTGCCACTACTACTGCCTCCACCTCCGCAACCTACAAGTAGTGCACTTAAAATTAATGTGCTCAAGCCAAGGTAAGTGTGTAATTTGGTTTCTTTTGATTGATGAAGCATCCTAGCTCTCCAAAATTAAATCTAGTATTTATTTGCTGATATTTGTTTAGTTATGACAGTTCAATAAGTGCTATCTAATTGTCGCTAAAATTAAAAAAATTAAAATTACCAAGCATGAAATGGTTTTGTAAGCTTGGACATCCTGTCATACTACCGCACAAGTATAGATTCAAAAATTGAGGTAATGCACGTGATTTCTGTCGGAATTGTTGGTGGAACGGGTTATACAGGCGTTGAACTATTACGTATTTTATTACGACATCCTAAAGCGCAGGTTCGAGTTCTTACTTCACGTACAGAAGCGGGCAAACCAGTTGCAGATATGTTCCCTAATTTACGTGGACATACTGATCTTCAATTTTCAGATTTAAATATTGATGATTTAAAAAAGTGTGATGTTGTGTTTTTTGCGACTCCTCATGGTGTTGCGATGCAGCATGCAAAAGAATTGATCGCAGCTGGTACTAAAGTTATTGATTTAGCAGCTGATTTCCGTTTGCAAAATCTTGAGCAGTTTGAGAAGTGGTATGGCATGGAGCATGCTTGCCCAGAAGTATTGGAAAACTCAGTATATGGTTTGGCTGAACTAAACCGCGAAAAAATTAAACAGGCGCAAGTGATTGGTAACCCTGGTTGCTATCCAACAACTGTTCAATTGGGTTTAGCTCCACTTTTGAAATCAGAACAAGCATTGATTGAAACAAAAAATATTATTATTGATGCGAAGTCAGGCGTTTCTGGAGCTGGCCGTAAAGCAAGCTTAGGTATGATTTATAGCGAAAATGCTGATAACTTCAAGGCTTATGGGGTTGCAGGGCACCGTCATCATCCGGAAATTGTTGAAGCATTAGAAAATATTTCTGGGAAAAAAGGTGGCTTTGAAGGGCTCTTGTTTGTTCCTCATTTAGTTCCAATGATTCGCGGTATGCTCAGTACAATTTATGTCGACTTGACAGAAACTGGAAAACAAACTGATATTCAGGCATTGTATGAGCACTTTTATGCAAATGAAAAATTTGTTGATGTGATGCCTGCTAACAGTTCGCCTGAAACACGTAGTGTGCGCGGTGCGAATGAGCTTCGTATTGCTTTATATAAGCCGCAGCCGAATAAACTTATTATTCTTGCGGTACAAGATAACCTTGTGAAGGGTGCATCTGGTCAAGCTGTACAAAATATGAACCTTATGTTCGGCTTTGATGAAGATGAAGGCTTACAAGGGATTGGTTTATTACCATAAAAAACTCTTTTTTGCTTCACACATATTTAAATTTCGATTTAAATGTGTGTCTTGACTCTGATCTTAAACACTGAGATGACGATGCAAAACTCTGGACAGACGACTTCGGCAGAAAGTTCGTTGCAAAAGAAAAATTTTTTAAATACCAATAAACCTTTGTTTATTGGCGCGGCTATTTTAATGAGTGGTTGTCTTGCGCTCGGCTATACAATTGGACACCGCCAAGGTCTTACTGTTGTAGGTTACGATGCAGATGCAGAGCAATTGGTTGAAGTGGTGCAAAAGCAAAAAACAGCTTTAGATGCGGTTAATAAAAGCCTGAACGCTGCAGTACAAGAGCGTGATGTTGCTGTAACAAATGCAAATGATCTGTTTGAAGCTCTTAATCAGGCCAATGCTGATAAAACTCAGCAAGAAGGTATGAGTAATATCTATCGTGATATCTTGAGGCAGCGCGGTGGTCTAAGCTTGACGATTCAAAATTTGGCGATCAAACCTCTGCCTGAAAATGCTTATGAATATCAATTAGATTTAGTACAGGTGAGCCCAAGCAAGCGCCGTGCTTCAGGATCGATTGAGATAAGACTCATTAAAGATACAGAAGTTTTGGTTGTACCACTTGAAGCTAAAAACTTTAACTTTACTGACTTTGAGCGCTTAACAGGTCGTTGGACGATGCCTAAAGGTTTTACCCCTCAATTTATTGAGGTACGTTTAACCGGCGGTTCTGATACACCAGTTATTAAACGTTTTAGTTGGCAGCGCGGTAAACCTGTCGAAACACCTTCTGCTTTTGTGGCAGAAATTCCTCAAGCTGAAGCAAATTCACAATAGTAACATCCTATGCGAACAAATAAGCGTCAAACAAACTTAAAAGATATCAAGGCTTCTTTTCAGCAGTCTGGTTATGTCGATTGGCACTTCCATCCACGCTTAAGTGATTCGCAAAACGAAGATCATGACGGAGAGGTTGTTGTACAAACAGCACCTCCTGAACTCAAGCGTCCGCCGTTATATGCAGTCGTATTAATGAATGATGATTACACGCCAATGGACTTTGTAATTGAAATTTTACAACAATACTTTGCAATGAATCTTGACCAAGCAACTCAAGTAATGCTAACAGTACACTATGAAGGTAAAGGTATTGCTGGGGTCTATCCAAGAGACATCGCGGAAACCAAGGCAAACCTTGTTAATAATTACGCTCGATCGCAAGGTCATCCATTACTTTGCCAGATTGAGCCTAAAGCATAAGGGGGTTACATGCTCAGTCGTCAATTAGAAGTATCATTACGTTTGGCTGTTAGCATGGCTCGTCAAAAGAGACATGAGTTTCTTACAGTTGAACATTTATTATTAGCGCTACTCGACAACGATTCGGCCGTGAATGCGTTAAAGGCATGTGGGGCTGATATAGTTTCTTTACGTAAAGAATTAGAAGAATATGTAGAACAACATACTCCTAAGCTTGGCGAAAATAGCGAGCAGGCGCCTCATCCAACAGAAAGTTTTGACCGCATTTTGCAACGTGCTATTTTCCATGTGCAATCAAGTGGCGGCGATCGTACTGTTGAAGGTGCGGATGTTTTGGTCGCAATGTATTCAGAGCGTGATTCTTTTGCTGTGTATTTGCTTAAACGTCATCAAATCAATCGATTGACACTGACTCAATACTTGTCTCATGGGACACGTAAAGATGAAGTGCAAGTTGAAGAAGAAGTTGAAGATATTGAGGGTGAAACGAGTACGGGCAATGCAGGACCATTAGAGCTTTATACGCTGAACTTAAATGTTGAAGCGCAAAAAGGCAAAACTGATCCACTTATTGGTCGTGAAAAAGAAATTGAGCGTACAGCACAAATTCTGTGCCGCCGTCGCAAAAACAATCCATTACTGGTAGGTGATCCGGGCGTTGGTAAAACCTCGATTGCTGAAGGTTTGGCATGGTTAATTGTGAATGGTAAGGCGCCTAAACCTTTGAGTCAGGCTGAAGTCTATAGTTTAGATATTGGTGCATTAGTTGCTGGGACTAAATATCGCGGTGACTTTGAAAAACGTTTAAAACAATTGCTTAATGCTTTGAAGAAAAATCCAAATGCGATTTTATTCATTGATGAAATTCATATGATTATTGGCGCGGGCTCAAGTATGGGCAGCACAATGGATGCTTCGAATCTCATCAAGCCAGCTTTGGCAAATGGTAGTTTGCGTTGTATCGGTTCAACGACGTTCCAAGAATATCGTCAGGTTTTTGAAAAAGACCATGCGTTATCACGTCGTTTCCAGAAAATTGATGTAAATGAGCCAAGTATTTCTGAAACAATTGATATTTTGCGTGGCTTAAAATCTAAATTTGAAGATTTTCACCACGTACAATATGACGATAAGGCATTGGTATCAGCTGTAGAGCTTTCTGCTAAATTCATTAATGATCGTTTCTTGCCAGATAAGGCAATTGATGTGATTGACGAAGCTGGTGCTCAGCGTCGTTTGAAGGCTGAAAGTGATGATAGCTTGATTACGGTAGAGAATATTGAAGACATCGTTTCTAAGATTGCTCGTATTCCACCAAAAACTGTTTCTAAAGATGATAAGTCAGTGCTTGAAAATCTTGAGCGTGATTTAAAACGTGTTGTGTTTGGTCAGGACGAAGCGATTACTGCATTAGGCTCAGCGATTAAGTTGTCTCGTGCTGGATTGAAATCACCAGATAAGCCAGTAGGTAGTTTTGTTTTTGCTGGCCCAACAGGTGTGGGTAAAACTGAAGTCACTAAACAACTGGCGAAGTTGTTAGGTGTTGAGCTGGTGCGTTTCGATATGTCTGAATATATGGAACGTCATGCAGTTTCACGTTTGATTGGTGCGCCTCCAGGTTATGTCGGTTATGACCAAGGCGGGCTATTAACTGATGCGATCCATAAAAACCCCCACTGTGTTTTGTTACTAGATGAAATTGAGAAAGCACATCCAGATGTGTTTAATCTCTTGTTACAAATCATGGATCATGGTGCTTTAACAGATAACAATGGGCGTAAGTCAGACTTTAGAAACGTTATTATTGTCCTGACTACGAATATTGGAGCAGAAAGTATTTCTCGTGCGAGTATTGGTTTTACTGAACAAGATCATAGTTCTGATAACCAAGAAGCGATGAAACGTGCTTTCTCACCAGAGTTCCGTAACCGTCTAGACAGTGTTATTCAATTCAAGTCATTACCAACAACTGTTATTGAGTCTGTAGTTGATAAATTCTTGACAGAGTTACAAGCTCAACTGGATGACAAGCAAGTTGTACTTGATGTCGATCAAAGTGCTCGTGATTGGTTGGCAACCAACGGTTATGACCGCTTGATGGGTGCACGTCCAATGCAACGCCTGATTCAAGAACACTTGAAGAAACCATTAGCTGAAATGATTTTGTTTGGTGAACTGGCAGATCATGGTGGTAATGTGGCTGTATCAGTGAAAAATGAAGATGGCAAAGCTGTTGGCTTAAAGCTTGAAGTTTTTGAAGATCATCATACGGCAGAACCAGCATAATCTATGTTAATTGATAGTCTTACTATAACCCGAATACTGAGTGTATTCGGGTTATTTATTATCACAGCAATTGCTGAAATTCTTGGTTGTTATTTCCCTTATCTGATTTTAAGAGAGGGTAAGTCTACTTGGCTGTGGTTACCTACAGTTTTAAGTTTGGCTGTCTTTGTATGGCTGCTGACCCTACATCCAGCCGCTTCAGGGCGAATTTATGCTGCATATGGCGGTATTTATATTTTTACTGCGTTAATGTGGCTGCGCTTTGTTGATCAGGTCGGTTTAACAAGATGGGATATACTGGGTGGTCTAATCTTGCTTTGTGGAGCTGGCTTAATTATTTTGCAACCTCAAGGGCTGATTCGTTAAGACAATGAGTGAATCAAATCTTAAGCGTGAAAATAAGAAGTTTTTTCAAAAAAAAGACTTGTCAAAGCCTTCAACAATGCGTATTTTAGATTTAAGGAACATTTTTTTATATTTGAGATAAAGATGTTAAATCTATCTGTGAACACTAACGCATATTATTATTTTTGGCAATTTAGATAGTTGCCTGAGCGTATTCGGGCATGAGAAAGTTGCCCATCACAGTTAATACCTGATCGGCAACCCCGATCAGGTTTTTTTATGCTTTATCTTTTTGAATCGAGGAACTTAAAATGAACAACATGACTTATTCGTACTTTAGCAACTTTTATTGGTTTTACTTTTGCTTACCTTTACCAACGAATAGATCCAAAACGCTCAAATAAATGATCGGACTGAATAGATTGCAGTCCCAAGGAAAAACCAATGAATGCCCTAAATACTTTATTGACACAAAGCAATACAAAAGAAATACCAGTTAGTTTACCTGTCCAGTTAAAAGCAAAATATCCGCTTGCACAATCTTTCGCGCGTCAAATTGCCGAACACCGTCAAACTATTCAAAATATTCTTAGCGGCAAAGATCGTCGGTTAATGGTAATTACAGGGCCTTG
Source organism: Acinetobacter calcoaceticus (assembly GCF_900520355.1). NCBI lineage: Bacteria > Pseudomonadati > Pseudomonadota > Gammaproteobacteria > Moraxellales > Moraxellaceae > Acinetobacter > Acinetobacter calcoaceticus. The sequence continues at coordinate 1,757,171 of NZ_LS999521.1, forward strand.
TTCAATTCATGATCCAGTTGCAGTACTTGAATACGCTGAAAAATTGCAAAAATTACAAGAAAAAGTAAAAGATCAGATTTTTATCGTGATGCGTGCATATATTGAAAAACCACGTACAACTGTGGGTTGGAAGGGTTTTATGTATGATCCAAATTTAGATGGCTCATCAAATTTACAACTTGGTTTAGAGAAGTCTCGCGAACTTTACCTGCAAATTATTGAAAAGGGTTTACCAATTGCGAGTGAAATTTTAAGTCCAATGGCAACTGGTTATTTTGATGATTTATTAGCTTGGGGCGCAATTGGTGCTCGTACAAGTGAGTCTCAGATTCATCGTGAAATATCAAGCCACATGCCCTACAGTATTGGTTTCAAAAATGGTACTGATGGCTCAATTCAGATTGCTTTAGATGCAATTCAATCAGCACAAAATGAACATCAATTTCTAGGAATGAATCAGCAAGGTTTACCTTCAGTGATTCAGAGTGCTGGTAATCCATTACCACACTTAATTTTGCGTGGAGCGAATCATGGACCAAACTTTGATTTAGCTTCAATTCAGGCAATACGAGAAAAACACAAACAAAATCTTCCCGCATTGGTCATTGATTGTAGTCATGGCAATAGCAGTAAAGATCCGTTACGTCAGCCAGAAGTTTTACAGCAAATCGTTGCTGAACGTTTAAAAACACAAGTAAAGGGTGTCATGATTGAAAGTCATTTAGTTGATGGCAGCCAAAAGATTTCTTGTGATATGACTTATGGACAGTCAGTAACTGATGGTTGTTTAGGATGGGGAAAAACAGAGCGACTTTTGTTAAGTGTCTCTGAACAATTAAAAGTGAAAGAGTTAGCCCATTCTGCTTAATCATTTATAGGTTTAAAAAAGGGATCTGTGAGCAGATCCCTTTATTTTTTTAAGAAGCATGATTTAATTCTGATAAGAATGTTGTGATTTCATGCCCAAATTTTTTCGGTTCGGTCAGTAAAGGTGTATGGCCTGAGCGTTCAAAATATATTGTTTTTGCATGCTCGATACTATGTGCAATAAGTGTCTGCCCAGTTTCAGGATAAAGTGTCGAATTGCGACCTATAAAGAAAGTCGTAGGGCACTGTAATTGTTGAAGAGCTTCACGATAATCTTCATTGTGATAAAGATAATTTTCGACATACCAAAATAAATAATCTAAACGCTGAATGGGTAATAAATATTTTTGTAGAAAAGGCTGTTTGAGAGCTGTTTTAAAAACCAAAGGACTAAATGGATTGTTACTTTGCAACTCAATAAAATCTACCCACAGACGAACCAATTCTTGTCGATCTGGAAGAAATAATTCATAAAGATATTTAGCAGTTTTGTGTTTAGATAATAACTGATAGATATCATTTAATAATTGTTTGAACTGAGTATGAAGAGGACCGAATAGACCATATTCCCATGTTGAATCCACAGATATTTTTGGTGTTTGATCAATATGTAAATAAGCCTTTAACTGCTGTGCCAGATGAGCATGTTTCATACCATGCATGGCCGTCGTGGCGCCCATTGAATAACTCATTAAGATAAAGTTATCGAGTTTTAATTGTTCTATTAAATGAGCGACATCTTGCCAATGGCTAGAAATTGCATCTTGCTCAGGAATTGCGCAGTTTTTTGAACCACCAAAACCACGCCAATCTGGAATAATAAACTCATATTCTTTACGGTTTGCATAGATAAAGGGTAGCCATTGCCAGCTTTGCATGCCAAGACCAGATAAAACCAAAACTGGCTCACCACGACCAATTCGGCGTACAAATAAATTTTCCTGATCGGGCATGGTGTAATATGGCATGGCTATTCTCCAGATACGCTATCTTGGGCAAAGCGTTTTAATTGAGGGATGACTTGTTCCAACCACTTAATCCATTCACTTTCCATAGTAATCCCAAGTTCTAAGATCATTTTGTGAATGTATAACACACGGTCATTTAGATCATTGCTGTCTTTAAAATCTTTGTCATAAATACTTTGATAAAGTTTCAGCTTCTCTTGATGTAAACCAAGATGCCTTAACAGTTCAGGTAATATCTGATTATTGCTCAATTGTGCTTCAGCACGCAATCTAACCATTAAATCATCACGAAGCTGTGCAGGTTCACTTTGTTGAGTCATCCATGAAGCTAGCTCGATACGCCCCAGTTGTTCAACTTGATAAGTCTTTTTTCGACTATTTTCCATTTCATTTTCTAACGTTGAAACCCAACCTTTTTTGAGCATGTGGTTGAGTTCACGATAAATTTGCTGATGAGTGGCATTCCAGAAAAAACCGATTGAACGGTCAAAGCGGCGGGCAAGTTCGAACCCTGTGCTTGGTCGTTCAAGCAAGCTGGTCAATAAAACATGGGGAAGTGACATAGCAATCCGGTTTGTAAGCAAAAGTAAAGTGTGACTTATGAGATTATGCAACATGTTGCATAAAAGTCAAAATTTGATTATAAATTGATGCAACAAGTTGCATTAGCAAGCTAGTTGCTAGCCAAAGGAGAAAATATGTCAGCTTATCCACATTTATTAAAGCCACTTGATTTAGGCTTTACTACTTTAAAAAACCGTGTGCTTATGGGGTCTATGCATATTGGATTAGAAGAAGCGCCGCAGGGATATGAACGCATGGCTGCGTTTTATGCTGAGCGTGCAAAAGGCGATGTGGGGTTGATTGTAACTGGCGGTGTTTCTCCAAATGATGATGGTGTTGTATTTAGCCATGGTACCAAGCTCGATACAGTTGAAGAAGCTGAAAAACATAAAGTGATTACCCAAGCTGTCCATGACGCTGGGGGTAAAATTGCCATGCAGATTTTACATACTGGGCGTTATTCTTATCAGGCAAATAACGTTGCACCTTCAGCAATTCAAGCACCGATTAACCCTATTAAGCCGAAAGCTTTAAGTTCTGCCGAAGTACAACAGACCATCGATGACTTTGCAAACTGCGCCAAACTTGCTCAGTATGCGGGTTATGACGGTGTGGAAATCATGGGTTCTGAAGGTTACTTAATCAATGAGTTTATTGCTGCCCGTACAAACCATCGCGATGATGAATGGGGTGGTAGTTACGAGAACCGTATTCGTTTTCCTATTGAAATTGTAAAACGCACACGTGCTTTAGTCGGTGAAAACTTTATTATTATTTATCGTCTATCGATGCTTGATTTAGTTGAAGGTGGTTCAAGTTTTGATGAAGTGATTCAGCTGGCAAAAGAAATTGAAAAAGCAGGCGCAACGATTATTAATACAGGAATTGGCTGGCATGAAGCTCGTATTCCAACCATTGCAACGAAAGTTCCTCGAGCTGCGTTTACGTGGGTTACTGAAAAACTCAAAGGTCAAGTCTCTATTCCTTTGATTACGTCCAACCGAATTAATACCCCAGAAATGGCTGAACATGTATTGGCATCTGGTCATGCTGATATGGTTTCTATGGCACGTCCAATGCTGGCTGATGCTGAGTTTGTCTTAAAGGCAAGTGAAGGCCGTAGTGATGAAATTAATACCTGTATTGGATGTAATCAAGCGTGTTTAGATCATATTTTCTCAATGAAAATCGCAACTTGTTTAGTGAATCCGCGCGCATGTTATGAAACTGAACTTATTTTTAAAGATGCACAAGTTCAAAAGAATATTGCTGTTATTGGTGCAGGACCTGCGGGTTTAAGTTTTGCTGTATATGCAGCAGATCGTGGACATCAAGTTAAAATTTTTGAGGCAAGTCATCAAATTGGTGGGCAATTTAATATTGCAAAGACTGTTCCTGGAAAAGAAGAGTTCTATGAAACCTTGCGCTACTTTGGTCGCCAAATTGAGTTGCGACCAAATATTGAGTTAGTTTTGAACCATAAAGCAACTTATGAAGAGTTGAGCCAAGCAAATTTTGATGAAATTGTGGTTGCAACTGGTGTAACGCCTCGTCAATTACAATTTGAAGGTATTGATCATCCTAAAGTACTCAGCTACTTACAAGTTTTAAAAGAACGTGTAACAGTGGGCCAGCGTGTAGCGATTATTGGGGCGGGTGGTATTGGTTTTGATACGGTTGAATATCTTACTCACGAAGGTGAAAGTGGCAGCTTAAACCCAGAAAAGTTCTATGCTGAATGGGGAATTGATACTCAATATGAGAATGTTGGCGGGTTAAAACAGCCAAAAGTCGAAGATTCGGAACGAGAAATTTATTTACTGCAACGTAAAGCTGCTGCTGTAGGGGCTGGTTTAGGTAAAACTACTGGCTGGATTCACCGTACAGGTCTGAAAAATCGTCAAGTCAAAATGCTTGCCGGGGTTCAATACGACAAAGTAGATGATCAAGGACTTCATATAACAGTAGATGGGCAACCAAGCGTACTTGAAGTTGATCATGTTGTGATTTGTGCGGGCCAAGAGTCTTTCACTGCAATGTATGAGCAATTAAAAGAAGACGGAAAAAATGTTCATTTAATTGGTGGAGCTAAAGAGGCCGGAGAGCTAGATGCAAAACGCGCTATACGACAAGGTGCTGAATTAGCAGCGACACTATAAATCTATATGGGCATTTCTTTGAAAAGGAAATGCCCATAATTTCATTAAGTAAATTAAAGGAAAAATAATAATGGCACTTGAAACAACAAAACAGTCTTTAGAAAAATGGCATCACATGATTCAGGCAGGTAACTTGTCTGATCTAAATGATTTATTAGCCGATGAAGTCGTTTTTCGTTCTCCTGTTGCCCATAAACCTTATGAAGGAAGGCAAGTCGTTTTTTTCATTCTGAGTAATGTTATTCAGGTATTCCAAGACTTTACTTATCATCGTGAGTTTTATACGGAAGATGGCGAAAATGTGGTACTTGAGTTCAGTGCAAATGTAAGCGGAAAGTCATTAAAAGGTATTGATATGATACGTTTTAATGAGCAAGGCAAAATTATTGATTTTGAGGTAATGGTACGCCCAATGAGTGGGTTAGCTGCACTGGCTGAACAAATGGGTGCAAGAATTGCTAAGTTTCAACCTTAATAATTTTATTAAATAGCCTAAGTAGTACAGAGATCATTAAAATGTGGTTAAAACTTTCAACTTTAGCATTGTTACCTGTATTATTTATTCAGGGAACAAAGGTTCGTAAGAATACACCACGCTTGCTAGAAGCCAGTGGTGATAGAGAAGGTCTCGTTGGCAAGGGAAGAGCTTTGTCATTACTTATTTTAGGTGATTCAGCAGCAGCAGGTGTTGGTGTTGAAACCCAAAAAGATGCTTTATCTGGCGCGATTATTTCTGAGTTACAAGACCAATATTTGATAAGTTGGAAGCTTCATGCAAAAACAGGCGATACCACTAAGCAGGTTTTTCAAGCTTTACAGCATTTAGAACAGCAAAATTATGATGTTGTCGTTACATCTATTGGCGTTAATGATGTGACAAAATTAACGTCAGCAAATTTATGGATAAAACAACAAAAGCAATTATTTCAACATATACAGGCACGTTTTCAGCCTAAACTCATTATTGTTTCTGGCGTTCCGCCAATGCAACATTTTCCAGCTTTACCAAATCCATTGGCTTGGTTGTTTGGAAAATATGCAGAGCAAATGAATCAGGCATTATATAAATGGTTAGAATCACAAAACCAATTCAGATTTATTCAATATGATATTGAAAGTTTTCAAGCGATGAATTTACCTATGGCAAGTGATGGCTTTCATCCGAGCAAAGAAATTTATGCAATTTGGGGACAGCAGGTTGCAGCATTAGTGCGGCAATCATTTAACTCATAATCAGAGGTCGTGATTGGATATGGGCATATCTACTTTAAATAAAATTAAAGCTTTCGGTTCAGAATTATTTGCTTCGGTGTTAGGTGCTGAACAGCCAAAAGTCTATTATGACCCAAAAGGGAAAATTAAAGATGTTTTGGATAAATTGCCCCAACTTAAGCAAAAATATCGTCCTACGCCATGGTTAGCTAACAATCATGTTCATCTTTTATATTTCGATATTATTAGAAAAAAGACCATCAAGCTTGAATATGACCGTATTGACCAGCTCAGCATGAAAGATGGTGGGGTAACTGCGATTGCATGGTATGGCTATAATCTTCCAAAAACTACTCCTACAGTTGTCATCATGCACACGATTACAGGAACACCTGAAAGTATGCGTGAACTGGTGAAAGATCTACATCAATATACGGGATGGAGAATAGCACTATGCTTACGCCGTGGGCATGCTGGTCTACCTATGCCTGTACCACAGATTTCTCTTTTCGGCTCAACAAGTGACCTTAAAGAACAGCTTACGCATATTCAAAATTTGTTTCCAGAATCCGATTTGTATGCTGTTGGTTCCTCTGCCGGAACAGGATTATTAGTTCGTTATTTGGGAGAGCAAGGCACTGACACACCATTTAAAGCTGCTTTTGCAATGTGTCCAGGCTACAACACTGAGATTGGTTTTAAAAATGTTCATCCGTTCTATAGCAAAATGATGACCAAAAAGTTATTCAAATATTTTATTCATCCTTATCAAAGTACTTGGAGCAAGGTTTCTTCTTTAGAAAAAGTTCTAGCGACGACTAGTCTGGAAGAGTTTGAAAAAGAATACTTTGAAATGGCTGGTTTTCGGGACTATCAAAGTTATTGTCAGGCAATTAATCCAATTTATGTATTTGAAAATGTCAAAATTCCATTAATGATTCTTAATGCTGAAGATGATCCAGTATGTTCTATTAAAAATTTAGAGCCTTACAAGGAAACTATTCAGCAAATGAGTAATATTGCAGTGGTAACCACTAAAAAGGGAAGTCACTGTGGTTTTTACGAAGGGTGGAAAAGCACATCATGGGCAGCCAAATTAATATCGAATTATTTTATGGTTGACCATAAACGATGACTATATTGCTGTAATTGGTTAAAGAAAGCCCATTCAGTAGATGGGCTTTATGTTTTTATTAGATCAGGATAAAAGTAATTTTGAGTTTTTTAGTCCAATTTTGATTTTAGTGCTGGCAACGAGATCTTTTTCGTCAGTTTGGTTGGGGTGAAAATCAAAGCGATAATAGTCAAAGAATTTCGGAGTTAAAACTTTATATTGTGTTGTCATAAAACCAAGAAACTTACGCCAAGATTTAAAATTAAGAAGTTGGCGATCCCGTTTCATAAGAACGAATTGATAAATTGTTGAGAAGCCTGTAATTAAAAATAGACTTAAAGTAAAGACTGTAATGCGAGGGAGATACGCACTCAGCCCATTTCCATACAAGTGTTGATAAAGATCAAAAGCCACAGCTTTATGTTCAGTTTCTTCAATACTGTGCCACAACCATAAATTACGAATAGTTGAGTCTGTCATCAGTTCATTAACAGACTGCATCATGCTAACCACAAGTACCGCTGTATAGTGCTCTAAGCCAACTGTTACGAGCAAATTCCATTTTTTGCTAAAAACTTTTTCAATCGTTTTCAAAACGATGCCAGTTACTTTTTCTAAAGATTCTGGATCTAAACCATGTTGCTGTGCACTCACGTGAAAAGCATGATGTTCTTTAGAGTGCATGGCTTCTTGACCAATAAAAGCACTGATTTCCCGATCTAGAAGTTCATTCGACTTTGCTTTGGCACGTAATGCTCGAACTGAACGAACAAAATATGATTCGCCTTCAGGGAACAATGTAGATAAACCCGTAAAGTAATGTGTAAAAGTGGGTTCGTTATTACACCAATAACGAGGCACATTTTCAAAATTATAGTCCATACGACGGACTGGAAATGAGGCGGGCACGCGATTTGATACAGTATTCATTTTAAGCTCCAATCTTCTTTTAATTTTAGTTCCAAAAAGGAACTTGATTGAAAATTACATCTCAGACTATGGAACGTCAATGCTTATTCAGATGAAAGAAGTAGATTGTCCTAAATTGATATCTAGGAAAACTTTAAAGATAAATTGGAAATAAGAAAAGTAAAACTGATTAGTGCGTTAATAATTTTAATCATATTTAAAAAGCCCAAATCAACTGTTCAATTTGGGCATATTCATACGGGAACTTAGTTTTTAAGCGCAGGTGTAGCAGCAGCAATTGCAGCGGCAACAGCATCATCTTCAGTTTGAGATGGTTCAGTTGGCTTAGCAGGTTTTGACTGCACTTTCTCAGGCTTAGGCTCTGCTTTTGACTCAGGTTTAGGTTCTGGCTTTGGCTCAGGTTTAGGTTGTTCAGAAACAGTTGTTTGAGAACTTTGATCAGAATGGGCAGGGCGAGTTTCACGGCGAATTTCAGTTGTAGTGTTCGCTGTTTCTTCGTGATGAACTTCAACTTGCGTTGGTTCCTGCGTTTGAGCTTCTTCAGTTTTAACACTTTCTAAAGACTCAAATTTTGCAGGTTCAGCAGGCTTCGGTTCTGAAACAGCAGTTTCAACCTTTTCTTGCTCTTCTTCAGGTGTTTCTTTTTTGACGCATGCGGTTAACAATAGTCCAGCCGCAATTGCAGCGCAGATTAAAAGTTTTTTATTTGCCATTGCCCTAAACAACATTTAATTGAGGAGCTCGTATTATAACAGCAAAAGAGAATGAAAAAATCATGTGAGATTGACCTAATTTTTTATTAAAAATGCTGATAGAATAGCCAGTTGTTTAATGATCTTTGAATTGGTGCGGTTTGACTTTGCTTTATAGGGGCAGAGTACAGTAAAATTGCCCAACATTGTAGGCCGATTTCGGCTTGATTGTACGAGAAACTTAATGACCCATTTTATTTTTGTTACTGGTGGTGTGGTTTCATCGCTAGGTAAAGGTATTTCTGCTGCTTCAGTTGCTGCACTTTTGGAAGCCCGTGGCTTAAAAGTCACAATGGTTAAAATGGATCCTTACATTAATGTCGATCCGGGGACCATGAGTCCTTTCCAACATGGTGAAGTTTTTGTCACAGAGGATGGTGCCGAAACTGATCTAGACTTGGGTTATTACGAACGTTTCTTACGTCGTGCGAAAATGACCAAACTGAATAACTTTACCAGTGGCCGTGTATATCAAGATGTTTTAAATAAAGAACGTCGTGGTGACTACTTAGGTGGTACGGTTCAAGTTATTCCACATATTACAGACAACATTAAAGAACGTGTACTTCGCGCAGGTGAAGGTTACGATGTTGCAATCGTTGAGATTGGTGGTACGGTCGGTGATATCGAATCACTTCCGTTTATGGAATCAGTTCGTCAGTTAATGGTTGAGCTTGGTCATAAACGTACCATGCTGATGCATTTAACATTGTTGCCATATATCAAATCTGCAGCTGAGTTAAAAACCAAGCCAACTCAACATTCAGTGAAAGAGCTTCTTTCAATTGGTATTCAGCCAGATATCTTAATCTGCCGTACTGAATATGATGTAGATGTTGATACTAAACGTAAAATTGCATTGTTCACTAACGTGGAAGCGCGTGCCGTTGTGGTATGTAAAGATGCGAAAACGATTTATCAAATTCCACGTACATTCTATGAACAAAACGTTGATGACTTGATCTGTGAACGTTTTGGGTTTAATGATCTTCCAGAAGCTGACTTAACCGATTGGGATAATGTAGTTGAAGCATTGCTGAATCCTGAATACACGGTACGTGTTGCGATGGTTGGTAAATATGTTGAACTTCCAGATGCTTATAAATCTGTGAATGAAGCACTTTTACATGCGGGTATCCAAAATCTTGTGAAAGTACAGATTGATTATGTCAATGCTGAAGAACTTGAAAGCCAAGACGTTTCTATTTTGCAAACAGCCGACGCAATTTTAGTTCCAGGTGGCTTTGGTGAACGTGGTACTGAAGGCAAAATGAAAGCTATTCAGTATGCACGTGAAAACAAAATTCCATTCTTGGGCATTTGTTTAGGTATGCAATTGGCTGTAATCGAATATGCACGTCATGTTGCCGCAATGCCAGAAGCATCTTCTACCGAATTTAACCGTTCTACAAAGTATCCATTGATTGGTTTAATTACCGAATGGTTAGATGAGCGTGGCGAGTTACAACAACGTAGCGTAGAGTCTGACTTAGGTGGAACTATGCGTTTAGGTGCACAAAAATCTGAATTAGTTGAAGGCACAAAAACACGTGAAGTCTATGGTAAAGCAGAAATCACTGAACGTCATCGTCACCGTTATGAAATGAATAACCGTTTCATTGAGTCGATTGAACAAGCTGGTATGAAGATTTCTGGTTACTCTTCGGCACAACATTTGGTTGAAACTGTAGAAATTCCTGAACATCCTTGGTTTATTGCTGTACAATTCCACCCGGAATTTACAAGTTCACCACGTGATGGACATCCATTATTTGCTAGTTTTATTGGCGCTGCGAAAAACCAGCATCAAAAAAGTAAATAATGCGATTTTAAATAAACTGGGAAAGTTTAAATGTCACAATTAAAACCACAAGAAGTTGTACGTTTAGGCGATATACAAATGGCAAATCATTTGCCATTTGTATTATTTGGCGGAATGAACGTACTTGAATCAAAAGATTTAGCTTTCGAAATTGCAGAAACGTATGTGGATATTTGCAAACGCTTAGATATTCCTTATGTATTTAAAGCGAGTTTCGATAAAGCAAATCGTTCTAGTCTGCATTCATTCCGTGGTCCTGGACTTGAAAAAGGTATTGAATGGTTAGGCGATATTAAAAAACATTTTAATGTACCTATCATTACTGATGTTCATGAACCATACCAAGCTGAAGCAGTTGCAGAAGTAGCTGATATTATTCAGTTACCGGCTTTCTTAAGTCGCCAAACTGATCTTGTTGAAGCGATGGCAAAAACACAGGCTATTATTAACATTAAGAAAGCTCAGTTTTTGGCACCTCATGAAATGCGTCATATCCTGAATAAATGTTTAGAAGCAGGAAACGATAAACTTATTCTTTGTGAGCGTGGTTCAGCATTTGGCTATAACAATCTTGTTGTAGATATGCTTGGCTTTGACACCATGAAAGAAATGAATGTTCCTGTTTTCTTTGATGTAACACATGCGTTGCAAACTCCTGGTGGTCGTGCTGACTCGGCAGGTGGTCGTCGCGCTCAAATTACAACTTTAGCACGCGCTGGAATGGCAACAGGCTTGGCTGGATTGTTCTTGGAAGGTCATCCAGACCCAGAACATGCAAAATGCGATGGACCTTGTGCATTACGCATGTCGCAGCTTGAGCCGTTCTTGGCACAAATAAAAGAATTGGATACTTTGGTTAAAGGATTCAAAAAGTTAGACACCCATTGAGTTTTTACTCATTTACGCTGCTTTAATCGCAGCTCATATTCATTCAACAGAGGAATTGTTCATGAGCCAAATCGTTGACATCCGTGCACGTGAAATTTTGGACTCTCGTGGTAACCCAACCATCGAAGCAGACGTAATTTTAGAATCTGGGATTGTTGGTCGTGCATGTGCACCATCTGGTGCTTCAACTGGTTCTCGTGAAGCTTTAGAACTACGTGACGGTGATAAATCACGTTACTTAGGTAAAGGCGTTAAAACTGCGGTTAACAACGTAAACACGATTATCCGTGACGCTTTAGTGGGCAAATCAGTATTTGAACAAAAAGACATCGATAATACGATGATCGAACTTGATGGTACTGAAAACAAAGAAAAATTAGGTGCAAATGCAACTTTGGCTGTGTCATTAGCTGCTGCACGCGCTGCTGCTGATGAAAAGAAAATTCCTCTTTTTCAATACATCGCTGACTTACGTGGTCAAACGATTTTGACTATGCCTGTACCAATGATGAACATCATCAATGGTGGTTCACATGCAGACAACAACGTTGATATTCAAGAGTTTATGATTGAGCCAGTAGGCTTCACTTCATTTGCTGAAGCATTACGTGCAGGTGCTGAAATCTTTCATTCACTAAAATCAGTTTTAAACAAAAAAGGTTTAAACACTGCTGTGGGTGATGAAGGTGGTTTTGCACCAAACTTGCGTTCAAACGAAGAAGCAATCACTGTTATTCTTGAAGCTATTGGTCAAACGGGTTACAAAGCTGGTTCTGACATTATGTTGGCGCTTGACTGTGCATCTTCAGAATTCTACAAAAATGGTCAATACATCCTTGCAGGTGAAGGTAATAAAGCATTCACAAGCAACCAGTTCTCTGATTATTTAGCTGGTCTTGTAAACCAATATCCAATTATCTCGATTGAAGACGGTCTAGATGAGTCTGACTGGGAAGGCTGGAGTTACTTAACTTCAATTCTTGGCGACAAAATCCAATTGGTGGGTGATGACTTGTTCGTTACAAACCCTAAGATTTTACAACGTGGTATTAATGAGAAAGTAGGTAACTCTATCTTAATCAAGTATAACCAAATTGGTACGTTGACTGAAACTTTAGATGCAATCTATCTTGCTAAAGAAAATGGCTATACGACTGTAATTTCTCATCGTTCTGGTGAAACAGAAGATTCAACTATTGCTGACTTAGCAGTAGGTACAGCGGCTGGCCAAATTAAGACTGGTTCACTTTGCCGTTCTGACCGTGTTTCTAAGTATAACCAATTACTTCGTATTGAAGAGTTGACTAAAGCTGCTTACCGCGGTAAAGCTGAGTTTAAAGGTTTAAATTAATCTTTAAATAAAAAGTTAAAATTAGTTTTTTAACATTTTAGGGTGCTATTTTTCTGTTTTTAATAGGAAATAGCACCTTTTTATTATCCTAATCGGCGTGTTTTTAAAGACTCAGCCCAACTGTGATGTTTGCAACGGGTACATTCTTGATCGATTTTATTTAAAATTTTAGTTTCACCACATTTCATACATGAATAAAAAGTATTGATTTTAAGTACGTCCGCTTTGCAATAAGCATCAGGGAATAATGGCAAGCCCCATTTTACATCCTCATCTTCAAAATAAAGCAGACTGAGAATACCATCGGACTCCAGCAAAGCTGTTCTCACTTGTCCAAGATGTTCAACATTTTGTTGACGCATTTCCGAGAAAAACTCATCATGTGAATATGATTGTCTTTGGAAATCTTTGTAGACTACAAGGCCATCCTTAACAATACAAAGTGCTTTTCCTTCAAGCAAATCTTCAATTTTTTTATGCTTTACCATGCTCCATGTAGCAAATCGATAAAGAAAAAGAATAACGATAAACGCGACGAAGGCATGGGCAATAGGTAGGTCCTTAGTAAACATTGGGTCACCGGCAGCTGAACCTAAACATAAAATAATTGCGAGTTCAAAAAGGGAGAGCTGACGTATACCTCTCTTACCAGATAATCTTAAAAAACTAATAATGATTATGAACATCACGGTACATCGCACTAGAATTTCTAAAACAAAGTTCCAGGTCGTGTCACCTATGAAAATATTAAAAAAATCCATTTTTTCTCCTTTTGATAGGTGAAAGAAATCTTTATAAAATTCTTAGCAAATTAAAAATAGAAAAAATATACTTTTTAAGTAGTTATTGGTTAAAAATTCGAAATATATGCAACTTTTTATGAATTTTTCTCAAACAATTTTTTATGAGTCAACTTCCTATTGATCATCTGATCAAAAGAAGGTGCATCAAAACAATAGACTTATCAAGAGGCATTTTAAAAGTTATATGAGTTTGTATTTATAGAGAGGAGTACAAATATTAGGAGTTATATTCCGAGACGTACTTTCTTATTATTCTTATTATTGAATAAATTAAGCTTAACAAAGATATAAGCTGTAAATATGTCTGATAATAAGATTTAAGAAAATAGCTTAATAACAATAAGAAGTATAAGGGATCGAATCTAAACGTTTTTGAAAAATAGATGGATTCATAACGTTTTCATACATTTGTTGATAAGTTTTTTTGTGATCCTCAATGTTGTGATAATTGATAATTTCTTGGAGTTTATCTTTATATTCTATGTGTCCAGCATGAAACATGGCTGCATAATGGCCCCATAAAGCATATTGATATCGCAAAGCAGCTTTAGGGATTAAATTTATCTCATTTAAATAACTATTCGCGGTTTTTTCATAACATGCTTTTACTTCATGAGCATCCTTTTTCATTTTACTTAAGAAAATGCATTGTATCTCTTGTAGGTTTGAACTATCTGTTTTTGCTAGTATTTTTTCAGTAACTATATAAGCTTCATTAAGACAACCTAAGTGTATAAGTATTTTACGTTTAGTTTTTAAAAAGTTTAAGTTGTTATCATTAGAAGGTATCTTTTTTAATAAATTTTTTAATTTTAAATGAGCCGTAATTTGGTCTTGTTCAGTATTTAGGTTGTAAATAATATCATTATATTCATATATATAAGTATTAACTTGTCTATGTTTCTTCTGAGTATCCTTCATATTAACTATTTTTGAAGGGCTATCATCAGTAGGGTGATCACAAGCGCTTAAACCTAAGCTTACTAAAGAAAACGCTAAAATTTTGTGCACTACAATTTATACCCTTATTCTCTTTTATGAGATTTGATAAGAATAATAAAATATAAAATAAAATACTGTGTAGTTTTTTATTTCTCTCCTTATTGAGCAGTTCCATGGTAAATCTTAATTTGAAAATTAGTTTATATTTTTTATTGAATCAATAATATAAGGCCCTTTGTTTGAGCACTATAATTCAACAGGATCTGTACTCAACCTGTTAGAAATCCTTTTTTGTGCATGGATAGCTATTACATGCTTAATACTTTATAGATTAATAATTTAATCTACATAAATAAGAATAATTATTAACTTGAAGTTGATAACAATTATCATTCATGTTAATTTTTGTGCCGATCTTTTGCTATTGTGTAACAAGGAACATGGTAGTGAAAGGCTAAATATATGGTACAGCACATTGGTTATTATGGAATTTTCTTATGTACAATCCGCTCTTTAGAAAAGCATTTAGAGTTCACCCTTTAGCACTTTCTATGGCTTTAACGGTACCTTCAATTGTTTATGCAGATGAGGCAATGGGAACAGCCACTTTAGCAACGATAAAAGTACAAGCAGAACAAGAAAATTCCGCTGTTACCGAAGGTTCGGGTAGCTATACAGCAAAAAGCACAAATACTTCTACAAAATTAAATTTGTCTCTTCGTGAAACTCCTCAATCGGTCAAAGTTTTAACTCGTGAATATTTAGATGATCGAAAAATCGATTCTTTCCAAGATTTAATGAACAATATTACGGGTGTTTCAACTTCACGCACCGATGAGCGCCAAAAAGCTTATGCGCGTGGCTTTGAGGTGGATTATTATTTACTGGATGGAATGCCTAGTACAACCAACTTAAGTATAGGCGATCTTGATCTAGATATTTATGATCGTGTTGAAGTCGTTAAAGGTGCTAATGGCTTAACAACAGGCGCGGGGAACCCTGCGATGGCACTTAACATGATCCGTAAACATGCTAATGCCAAAGAGCTTACAGGTAATGTTAGTACATCTTTGGGTTCGTGGAATTCGTGGAGCAGCTCAGCAGATATCTCTACACCGCTTAATGCTGATGGGTCTTTGCGTGGCCGTATGTTTGTAAAGCATTCCGATGAAAAATCATTTATGGATTTTTATGAGAAAGAACGTAATGTATTTTATGGTGCCCTTGATTATGACCTGAGTGATAAAACAAGTATGTCGCTTGGGGCTACTTATCAAGAGTTACACCGTGACGGTATCCGTTGGGGCGGAACACCGGCTTTTTATACTGATGGGACTCGTACTAATTTTTCTAGAAGCTTAACAGTAAGTGCGCCTTGGACTTATTGGGATGTGAATACAACCGCAGTATTTGCAAACTTAAAGCAGAATTTATTTAATGACATTAATTTAAATATAGCTTATACATTCCGCAAAGAAGATACGGACTCTATGTTGTTATATACAGCAGGCCAAGTAGATAAGGCGACCAATACCAGCCCATTAGAAAATCCGAATGATGAGAAGCATAAAGCTGATTATGTTTCTGTATATGGCGCAAAAGCTGCAAATGAAGAAAATAATTTTGATGTCTTTATCAATGCTCCATTTACGCTTTTTAATCGTCCACAAGAAATCATTATTGGTGGATCTTGGAATAAGAACGAAAAGACGAAAGATATTTTTGGTGGATCTAACACAAACCAAGACATTGAAAAATATTTAGGTGGTCCGCTTAACTATAACGATATAGCTCAAGAGTTGCTTCAGCCTGTTGTTTTAAACGGTAAAAATGCGCTAAATGAAACTACACAAACTGCCGCATATATTGCTGGTAAATTTCAAATTCTTGATCCTTTAAAAATTATTGCTGGTGCACGTTTATCTAATTGGGAATATAAGTCTGAAAATGATAAAGGTAACCGTGAATTTAACAATGAATTAGCACCATATATTGGCGCTATTTATGATTTTGCCCCAGATCATTCTGTGTATGCGAGTTATACAGAAATTTTCAAACCTCAAGAACGTAAAGATGTAAATGATCAATATATTGACCCGATTACAGGTAAGAGTTATGAGGCGGGGTTAAAGAGCGAATGGTTTGGAGGGCGTTTTAATACAGCGTTGTCAGTATTCCGAATAGAACAATCTAATTTTGCTGAATCGATACCTGGCCGATTCATTATTCGCAATGGTACACAAACTACAGAGCAGGCTTATCGAGCTGTAGATGGGGTTGAAAGTAAGGGCTTTGAATTTGAAGCTGATGGTGAAATTAACGACAACTGGGGGATTAGTTTCGGTGTTGCTAATTTCGAAGCAAAAGATGCAAAAGGTACAAAGGTTAATACGACAAACTCTCGAACAACTTCGAATTTATTTGTTAAGTACAAACTTGATCAATGGAGTGCAGGACTTGGTTTAAATTATAAGAGTAAATACTACACGGGTAGTGGAAGCTCCCGTATTGAGCAAGATGCTTATGTTTTAGCAAGTGCGATGCTAGGCTATCAACTAGATAAAAATATCAAACTTCAATTCAATATTGATAATATATTTGATGAGAAGTATTACGAAGGTATTGGTGAAAACTCAATGAATTGGGGAACACCACGAAATGCAACAGTACGTGTTCGTTATAATTTCTGATTTAGACTCTCATAAGCAGTCGATTTGTGAAAGCCCTCTGATGAGGGTTTTTCTATATTTACTCAGCATAATTTAATTATACTTAGACTAGCGTTTAGGTGCATAGATTGATTTATAAGCAGTTGTACTTATAAATATTATTTCCCTTTCAAATTCCATTCATTTTTGACAAAATGAAACAAGTCACAATGGTCAATTAAAGTAATATGCCCATTAATAATTTTGCTTAAATTTTTGCAGGAATTGCGCATGTTGTTTGTTAATTACTATACAATACAAACTCTTAACGAAAGTTTTTAATTAAAAATCTTAATGATATGTTAGAAGTATTTCGATCCACTTCAAGCAAACTGATATTGCTACTGGTTATTGTTTTAGTAGCTATACTGCAATATCAATTTTGGTTAGGTGAGGGTGGTTATATCCCTCATCAAGCTCTCATGCAACAAATTCAGCAACAAGCTGAGGTAAATGAAGAGCTTAAAGAACGAAACCGTATTTTGGCGGCAGAGGTTTTTGACCTTAAAAATGGTACAGAAGCAATAGAAGAACATGCTCGCCTTGATCTTGGTTTGGTTAAACCTCACGAGACATTTGTTCAAATGAGTACAATCAGTACCCATTACAAGCCTATTTATATTGACCCGAACGCTAAAGTTGATTTGGAAACGAATGAGACACCTGCATCTCCAGATATCCCAGACTAAATTATGGGCAGTGATTCCAGCTGCAGGATCGGGAAGTCGATTTTCTAAAACTGAATTGAAGCAGTATCAATATATTCAGGATAGGACTGTTTTAGAACACACTATTGGGCGTATAAGTCAGCTTCCGTTAAATGGTTATGTTTTGGCAATTGGTACACAAGATACCTTTGCCCAGACTCTTGCATTTCAAAATATAGATAAGGCGCATTTTTGTACTGGTGGAGCCGAGCGAGTCCATTCGGTGCTAAATGCGTTAAATCATCTTTTAAATTTTGCCGATGAAAATGATTGGGTGCTTGTACATGATGCGGCTCGGCCTTGTGTAACAATTGAGTGTTTGAATGCACTTGTGGCAAAGGCAATTGAATCAAATGAGAGCGCTATTTTAGCAATTCCTGTTCGTGATACTTTAAAGCAGGTTAAGACAGGCAATCATATTGATAAAACGGTCAGCCGAGATTTATTATGGCAAGCTCAAACTCCTCAAATTACCAAAATTGGTAAACTCAAAAAAGCAATTGAACAGGCTTTAGAGAATAACGTCACTATTACCGATGAGGCAAGTGCACTCGAATATATGGGTGAAACTGTACAGGTTGTGATGGGACGTTCGGATAATATAAAAATTACCTATCTTGATGACTTAGAACTTGCGCGTTTGATTCTTCAATCTCAGTCTTAATTTGATTATTTTAAAATTGCTTGGATAATTAAACTTTCTAAGCAATTCTTTCTACATATCTATTTATAACAACTCATATTCTTTTACATTTATAAGTCTTACGATTTAACAAGATCGGACAATTACACATAGATAATGTTCGATCATCGAACAAATAACACTTATACCGAACAAAACCATAGCGGGATAACTAGATCAAATTATAAAAATTATCAAGAATGTTTAAAAGGGAAATCTAAGGGAAACACTCGGGATTGAGTGAAAATATTTATCTATTCTTCTCGCCTCAGTGTGTCTAACTCTCTTAGCTATCTCTTCCTGAATGAGCACAATGGAGTTGTCTAATGATTGACAAAAGTAAGTCCTCACTTACCGAGGTTCTGTCGCAAATTAAAGATGGTGCCACCATCCTGATTGGTGGTTTTGGTACCGCAGGACAACCCGCTGAACTCATTGATGGACTAATTGAACTGGGTGTTAAAGATTTAACGATTGTCAGCAACAATGCCGGTAATGGCGATTACGGTCTGGCTAAACTGCTTAAAGCAGGATCAGTTAAAAAAGTCATCTGTTCTTTTCCACGTCAGTCAGACTCTTATGTGTTTGATGAGCTGTACCGTGCCGGAAAAGTAGAGCTTGAAGTCGTACCACAAGGTAACTTGGCTTGTCGTATTCAGGCAGCAGGTATGGGACTTGGGGCTGTGTTTACCCCAACAGGCTTTGGCACACTTCTAGCTGAAGGTAAAGAAACCCGTGAGATTGATGGTAAAGACTACGTACTTGAATATCCAATCAAGGCTGACTTCGCCTTAATTAAAGCTTACAAGGGCGACCGTTGGGGCAATCTGGTTTACCGTAAATCTGCACGTAACTTTGGCCCAATCATGGCCATGGCTGCTGATGTCACCATTGTTCAGGTTTCTGAAGTAGTTGAATTAGGTGGATTAGATCCAGAACACATTATCACCCCAGGTATCTTTGTACAGCACGTTGTTCAAGTCGCGCCAGCACAGTAAGCAATAAGGAGAAATAACATGAGCTACCAGAAACTCAGCCGTGACCAGATTGCAAAACGTGTGGCACAGGACATTCCTGATGGTGCATATGTGAACTTGGGCATTGGCTTGCCAACCAAGATTGCAAGCTATTTACCTAACGACAAAGATATTTTCCTTCATTCTGAAAATGGTTTATTGGCTTTTGGCCCACCACCAGTGGCGGGTGAAGAAGACCCTGAACTGATTAATGCAGGTAAAGAGTTTGTGACCATGCTAGAAGGTGGCAGCTTTTTCCACCATGGTGACTCATTTGCCATGATGCGTGGTGGTCACCTTGATATTGCAGTGCTGGGTGCCTTTCAGGTTGCAGCGAATGGTGACTTGGCGAACTGGCACACGGGTGCACCGGATGCGATTCCTGCGGTGGGTGGTGCGATGGATTTAGCAGTGGGTGCCAAAAAAGTATTTATCACCACAGACCATGTGACCAAACAAGGTGAACCGAAGATTGTGGCTGAGCTGAGCTATCCGGTGACGGGTAAACGCTGTGTTGACCGTATTTACACTGACCTTTGTGTGATTGATGTGACCAAAAATGGTTTAAAGGTGATTGAGAAAGTGGAAGGTCTTAGCTTTGACGAGTTACAGGGTTTGACTGGTGCAACTTTGATTGATGCGACACAAGGATAAGGACGTAGGGAAATGACTTTAAAAAACGCTTATATCATCGATGCTATCCGTACTCCATTCGGCCGTTATGCTGGTGGTCTTGCACCTGTCCGTGCCGATGACCTTGGCGCTATACCGATTAAAGCCTTAATGCAGCGTAATCCAAATGTAGATTGGGAACAAGTTGATGATGTGATCTATGGCTGTGCTAACCAAGCCGGTGAAGACAACCGTAATGTTGGCCGTATGTCAGCATTGCTTGCAGGTTTACCGTATCAGGTTCCAGCAACCACCATTAACCGTTTGTGTGGTTCTTCACTCGATGCCATTGCTATGGCAGCCCGTGCTATTAAGGCAGGTGAAGCGAACTTGGTTATTGCTGGTGGTGTAGAAAGCATGAGCCGTGCACCCTATGTGATGGGTAAGTCAGACAGTGCTTTTGGTCGTAGCCAGAAGATTGAAGACACCACCATGGGCTGGCGTTTCATTAACCTTAAACTTAAAGAATTGTATGGTGTAGACACCATGCCCCAGACTGCCGAGAACGTAGCTGAAAAGTTTAACGTGAATCGTGCAGATCAGGACCAGTTTGCCTTGGCGAGCCAACAACGCACCGCAAGCGCGCAAGCCAAAGGCTTTTTTTCTAAAGAAATCGTAGCAGTTGAAATCCCTCAGCGTAAGGGTGATGCTGTTGTGATTGATACCGATGAACATCCACGTGCATCAACCACGCTTGAAGCTTTAAGCAAACTTAAACCTGTTGTAAAAGCAGATGGCACAGTTACTGCGGGTAATGCTTCAGGTATTAATGATGGTGCAGCAGCACTGCTGATTGCTTCTGATGAAGCAGTTCAAGCTTATAACTTAAAGCCACGTGCCAAAATCATTGCTTCAACAGCAGTGGGTGTGGAACCTCGTATTATGGGTTTTGCTCCAGCACCTGCAATTAAAAAGCTTCTTAAACAAGCCAACCTGACTTTAGATCAGATGGACGTAATTGAGCTTAACGAAGCCTTTGCTGCACAGGCTTTGGCAGTGACCCGTGATTTAGGTTTACCCGATGATTCTGCCAAGGTAAATCCAAACGGTGGAGCAATTGCTTTGGGTCATCCGCTTGGTGCGTCAGGTGCACGCCTAGTGACCACAGCCTTAAACCAGCTTGAACAAACAGGTGGACGTTATGCCTTGTGTTCAATGTGTATTGGTGTTGGCCAAGGCATTGCACTCATTATTCAGAGAGTCTAATCATGAGCCAGTTATATGCCAGCTTGTTTTATCAAAAAGACGTCACTGACATCTTTAGTGATTCATCATTAATTACATACATGATTCAGGTTGAAGTTGCGCTAGCTCAAGCACAGGCACAAGTTGGTGTGATTCCTCAAAGTGCGGCTAACACAATTGCACAAGTGGCTGAACAAGCACTAGAAAAGTTTGGCTTTCCAGCTTTAGCAGTGGCAACTGGACTAGCTGGGAATATTGCTATTCCGTTTGTAAAACAACTTACAGCAATTGTTAAAGACGTTGATGAAGATGCTTCACGCTATGTGCATTGGGGAGCAACCAGTCAGGATATTTTAGACACAGCGTGTATTTTGCAATGTCGTGATGCGTTGAACATTGTGGAAGCTCAACTTCAACAGTGTTACACCACTGCATTGCAACAAGCTAAGCAATATCGTCATCAAGTCATGATTGGGCGTACATGGTTACAGCAAGCTTTGCCAATTACTTTAGGACATAAGCTTGCACGTTGGGCTTCTGCATTTAAACGTGATTTAGACCGTATACAAGCAATGAAACCACGTTTACTCACTGCTCAGTTGGGCGGTGCTGTGGGTTCATTGGCTTCTTTGCAAGATCAAGGTTCACTTGTGGTCAGTGCATTTGCAAAGCAACTTGATTTAGCTGCACCTACATGTACTTGGCATGGTGAGCGTGATCGCATTGTAGAAATCGCAAGTGTGCTCGGCATGATTGTTGGTAATACAGGCAAAATGGCACGTGATTGGTCTCTTATGATGCAAACCGAAATTGCAGAATTGTTTGAACCCACAGCGAAAGGTCGTGGTGGTTCATCAACCATGCCTCATAAACGCAATCCAGTAGCGGCTGCTTCAGTACTTGCAGCAGCAAACCGTGTGCCAGCACTCATGTCTAGCATTTATCAAAGCATGGTACAGGAACATGAGCGTAGCTTAGGTGCGTGGCATGCAGAATGGTTGGCAATCCCTGAAATTTTTCAACTATGTGCTGGAGCATTGAGTCGTACTGGTGAAGTTTTACAAGGTTTCGAAGTTAATGCTGAGCATATGCAACGGAACCTTGAGTGTACCAATGGATTGATTATGGCGGAAGCAGTCATGATGGCACTTGCTCCAAAAATTGGCCGTTTAAATGCTCATCATGTGGTTGAAGTAGCTTGTAAAACAGCAGTGGCACAAAACCAGCATTTATGCGATGTCGTTAGCCAGTTAGATGAAGTAAAAGCACAGTTCAGCCGAGATGAAATTGTGGAAATATTTAAACCAGAAAACTATTTAGGCAATATTCAGCAACAGATTGATGCAGTTTTGCAAGAAGCACAAGGAGAGTCAAAGTGAAACAGACTATTAGCAACCGTCAAGGTAAACAGTTAGCTGTATACACTGAAGGTTTAAAAGATGCTCCTGTGCTTGTGTTTTCTAATTCGTTAGGAACAGACCATGGTATGTGGCAACCACAAGTAAATGAACTTAAAAATCATTTCAATGTCATTACATATGACACACGTGGCCATGGTGAAAGCGATGTAATTAGCGACACCACATTGCAAAATTTAGCGGAAGATGTTGTTGATATTTTAGATGCCTTAAATATTGAAAAAGCACATTTTTGTGGCATTTCAATGGGTGGCATTACAGGGCTTTGGTTAGGTATTCATTATCCAGAGCGCTTCCATAGTATTACTGTTGCGAACTCGGCAGCCAAAATTGGGCAGGCTGATGCTTGGTTGAGTCGTGCAGAATCTGTAGAGCAAAATGGTCTGGCTGAATTGGTTAAAACCACACATACCCGTTGGTTTAGTGAAAAATTTGACTATCAACATAATGTTGTTGCACAGACGACCATTCAAAGTCTTGCAAATACACCAGCACAAGGTTATGCCAATGCATGTCGTGCTTTAGCGCATGCCGATTTAAGAGATGAAATTGCACAAATCCAAATTCCGGTGCTGCTGATTGCAGGAACATACGATCCGGTGACTACAGTAACAGATGCTGAGTTTATGCAGCGAGCGATTAACAACAGTCAACTTGCGAAAGTGGATGCATCACATCTTTCTAATATTGAGCAACCGCAAAAATTTACTCAGGAACTAACTCGGTTTATTCAACAGCTCTAGAAATTTAGCAGTTTAAAAGGAATTGGCCTTAAGGAGGCAAATATGGCGTCTCAGGATTACGCTGCACCAAATAAAAGTATCGATGCTCAAGCACTGATCAATGATGCTCCACTCAGTAAGTATCAATGGATGATCGCAATCATCTGTTTCTTAATTATTTTTACTGATGGTATCGATACTGCTGCGATGGGTTTTATCGCTCCAGCTTTGGCTCAGGATTGGGGCGTTGACCGCTCTCAGTTAGGCCCAGTGATGAGTGCTGCACTTGGTGGAATGATTATTGGAGCTTTGGTTTCTGGCCCAACAGCTGACCGTTTTGGTCGCAAAATTGTTTTAGCTGTTTCAATGCTTATTTTTGGTGGTTTTACCTTGGCATCTGCCTATGCAACAAATCTGGATAACCTTGTTGTATTGCGCTTTTTGACAGGTATTGGGCTGGGTGCAGCTATGCCAAATGCCACTACATTATTTTCTGAATACTGTCCAACACGCATTCGTTCATTACTCGTGACATGTATGTTCTGTGGCTACAACTTAGGTATGGCAACAGGTGGCTTTATTAGTAGTTGGCTGATTCCGACTTATGGCTGGCATAGTTTATTTTTGCTAGGTGGTTGGTCTCCTCTGATTTTAATGATTTTAGTGATTTTCGTTTTACCTGAGTCTTATCGCTTTTTAATTGTGAAAGGTAAAGACCCTGAAAAAGTACGCAAAATTTTAAATCATATTGCGCCAACTCAAGTTCAAGATGTAAGCACTTTTTATGTTCCAGAAGAAAAAACTGAAACCGCTCAAAAGAAAAATGTCTTTGGAATTATGTTTTCTAAACCTTATGCGAAAGGAACACTTTTGCTTTGGTTGACCTATTTCATGGGCTTAGTGGTTGTTTACTTGCTTACAAGTTGGTTACCAACCCTCATGCGTGAAACAGGTGCTTCAATGGAGCGTGCTGCATTCATTGGTGGATTGTTCCAGTTCGGTGGTGTGGTAAGTGCTTTATTTATTGGCTGGGCAATGGACAAGTTCAACCCGAACCGAGTGATTGCTATTTTCTATTTTGCCGCTGGTCTATTTGCAATTGCTGTGGGTCAAAGCTTAGGAAATTCAACTTTACTTGCTGTGTTGGTTCTTTGCGCAGGTATCGCGATTAATGGTGCGCAATCTTCAATGCCAGCTTTAAGTGCACGTTTCTACCCAACTCAATGCCGTGCAACAGGTGTGTCTTGGATGACAGGTATTGGACGTTTTGGTGCGGTAGTTGGTGCTTGGATTGGGGCTGTATTACTGGGTAATGATTGGTCGTTTACCGCCATTCTCAGTTTATTACTAATTCCAGCGACTGCTGCGGCTGTTGCTGTATTTGTTAAATCACTTGTTGCGCATACCGATGCAACTTAATGGAGGTCTATCACAATGAATGATGAACAACGCTATAAACAAGGCATTGAAGTGCGGACTGAAGTTTTAGGTGAAAAACATGTTGGTCGGTCTTTGCAAAACCTAAATGACTTTAACCAAGATTTTCAAAATTTTATTAGTCGTTATGCATGGGGTGAAGTGTGGTCTCGTCCGGGTCTACCACGTCATACACGTAGTTTAGTCACCATTGCAATTTTATTAGCTCTAGGCCGCGAAGATGAACTACGTATGCATTTACGTGCATGTTTCAACAATGGTGTAACTAAAGAAGATTTAAAAGAGTTGATCTTACATAGCTCGCTCTATGCAGGTTTACCTGCTGCAAACGCTGCAATGCATATGGCCGAAGAAGTCTTTAAAGAGTTGGGAATAGAAGTCAACTCAGTTGCAGCGAAAGAACAGGATTAAGGAGATAAAGATGTCACAACATAGCTGGGGTGCTTACGCCCAACGTAATACAGAAGATCATCCACCTGCATATGCGGAAGGTTATAAGACAAGTGTTTTACGTTCGCCAAAAAATGCATTGATTTCTATTAATGAGACTTTAACTGAAGTCACTTCACCGCATTTTTCTTCAAATTTGTTTGGACCAAAAGATAACGATTTGATTTTGAACTATGCCAAAGATGGTTTGCCAATTGGTGAGCGTGTCATTGTTCATGGTTATGTTCGCGACCAATTTGGTCGTCCTGTAAAAAATGCACTTTTAGAAGTATGGCAAGCCAATGCTTCTGGCCGTTACCGTCATCCGAATGATAAATATATTGGTGCTATGGACCCTAACTTTGGTGGTTGTGGTCGTACATTAACCGATGAAAATGGCTTTTATATTTTCCGTACCATTAAACCGGGTCCATATCCGTGGCGTAACCGCATTAATGAATGGCGTCCGGCACACATCCATTTCTCTTTAATTGCTGATGGCTGGGCTCAGCGTCTAATTTCACAGTTTTATTTTGAAGGCGATACGCTCATCGATACTTGCCCGATCTTAAAAACGATTCCTTCTGAAGATCAACGTCGTGCATTGATTGCACTAGAAGATAAAAACAACTTTATCGAAGCTGATAGCCGTTGTTACCGTTTTGACATCACTTTGCGTGGTCGTCGAGCGACTTACTTCGAAAACGATTTGACTTAATCAGGAGCCTTAGCATGAATAACTGGAATTTTCAGGAATTAAAAGAAACTCCATCTCAAACAGGTGGTCCTTACGTTCACATTGGTTTGTTGCCACAACAAGCAAATATTGAGGTTTTTGAAAACAACTTTAATAACCAGCTTGTACAAGACCAAACTCAAGGCCAGCGTATCCGTCTTGAAGGGCAAGTATTTGACGGATTAGGTTTGCCGTTACGTGATGTGCTTATCGAGATTTGGCAGGCCGATGCAAATGGTATTTACCCAAGTCAAGCTGATACACGTGAGCAAAAAGCTGACCCCGCTTTTCAAGGTTGGGGCCGTACAGGTGCAGACTTTGAAACGGGTATTTGGAGCTTTAATACCATTAAACCGGGTGCAACTGCTGGTCGTAAAGGTTCAACTCAAGCACCACATATCGCTTTAGTGATATTTGCTCGTGGTATTAATTTAGGTCTTCATACACGTGTTTATTTTGAAGATGAAGCCGAAGCAAATGCTAATGATGCAATTCTAAATAGCATTGAATGGGCACCGCGTCGCCAGACCCTTATTGCAAAACGTTCTGAAGAAAATGGTGAAGTTATTTACCGCTTTGATATTCGTATTCAAGGTGATGACGAAACCGTATTTTTTGATATTTAAGAAACACCCAAGGCTACACATGATCGCCCATGGATGCGTGTAGCCTTTTAAGGATGAACGATATGAACATGAAAACATTATTAAGCCTAAGTTTGCTTGCACTCCCATTTTTTACAGCACAAGTGAATGCTGAACCTGTTGCTTTAGCTACTCAAACACAACCTGCGGCTACAGCTGTTAAAACGATTGTTCCGATTACAGCAAAAACCAAAGAACAAGCTTTGGCACAAGCTCAAGTGATTGCAAATACAGCAGATGCTGATTTGGCAGAATTCCGTATCGATTTATTGAGTTTTGCTAGTGACACAAAGCAAGTGATTGCGTTGGGTCACGAATTGAAAAAGATTTTAGGCAATAAGCCAATGATTGCCACAATTCGTACTAAAAACGAAGGTGGCCAACTTGAAATTAGTGATGCGGATTATGGTAAGACTTATCAAGCTTATTTAAAAAATCCGTTCATGGACTGGCTAGACGTTGAAATGTTCCGTGATCAAAAAGTTGTTTCAGAAATCGTTCAAAAAGCACATCAAAAGAAAGTGCTGATTGTCATGTCTAATCATGACTTCCAAAAAACGCCAAGCCAAGATGAAATTGAAAAACGCTTATTAAAACAAGATCAAATGGGGGCAGATGTTCTCAAAATTGCAGTAATGCCAAAATCTAAACAAGACGTTTTTACTCTAATGAATGCGACTTTAAAAGTAAGTCAGCAAACCACTAAACCATTGTTGACCATGTCAATGGGGCAGTTAGGGACGATTTCTCGTGTTGCGACAGCCAATATGGGCGGAAGTTATAGCTTTGGCATGATTGGTGAAGCGTCTGCACCGGGGCAAATTGATGTGACCAAGCTCAAACAGATTTTAAAAACCGTTCAACCAGCAAACCCATAAATCATAAGGACATGATGAAATGAATACATTACGTTTAACTACTCTTGCATTAGGTTTGATGGTTTCAGGTGTAGCCGCTGCGCAGACTTATGTTGTTGACCGTTATCAGGACGATAGCAATAAAGGTTCTTTACGTTGGGCAATTGAGCAAGCCAATGCTAACCCAACCGATGCGAGCGAAATCTTGATTCAGGCAGTGGGCAAAGCACCTTATGCAATCAAATTAAACGGTGCACTTCCTGAAATTAAAGCGCCAGTCAAAATCATTGGCACCCAGTGGGATAAAACTGGTGAATATATCGCGATTGATGGTTCAAATTATATTAAAGGCGAAGGTGCGAAAGCTTGCCCAGGCGCAAACCCTGAACAGTATGGGACCAATGTGCGTACGATGACTTTACCGGGCTTAGTACTACGCGATGTAAATAACGTTACTTTAAAAGGACTGGATATTCATCGTTTCTGTATTGGTGTATTGATTAATCGTTCAAGCAACAACCTCATTCAACACAACCGTATTAGCAATAACTACGGTGGTGCGGGTGTCATGCTTACTGGTGATGATGGACAAGGTAACCCAACTGCAACCACCACCAATAACAACAAAGTATTGGATAATATTTTCCAAGACAATGGCGATGGTTTAGAACTAACCCGTGGTGCTGCATTTAACTTAATTGCAAATAACCATTTTGTTTCAACCAAAGCAAATCCAGAGCCGTCACAAGGTATTGAAATTTTGTGGGGTAATGACAATGCCGTAGTCGGTAATAAATTCGAAAACTATTCGGATGGCTTACAGATTAACTGGGGTAAGCGTAACTATATTGCCTACAACGAAATGACCAATAACTCGATTGGTTTTAACATGACAGGCGATGGCAACATTCTTGATAGCAATAGAGTTCATGGTAACCGTATTGGTGTCGCGATTCGTTCGGAAAAAGATGCAAATGCAAAAATTACATTGACTAAAAACCTGATTTGGGACAATGGTAAAGATATTAAACGCTGTGAAGC
Organism: Acinetobacter calcoaceticus; assembly: GCF_900520355.1. Taxonomy (NCBI): domain Bacteria; kingdom Pseudomonadati; phylum Pseudomonadota; class Gammaproteobacteria; order Moraxellales; family Moraxellaceae; genus Acinetobacter; species Acinetobacter calcoaceticus. The sequence goes on from NZ_LS999521.1 coordinate 1,785,797, forward strand.
TGGCGGTTCATGTGTACCCAATCAGCGTTTAGGTGCAATTGTATTTGGTGTACCTGCACTTGAGCACGAAGGATTTGTAGGTTCTCGTGGTGGTGGTGTAGTTGTTGATCCATCGAAACAACAGAAAACATGTACTCAGCCAAATCAACAAGGCTGTAATGCTCAACCTAACCAAGCAATTAAAGCACCTAAATTAACCGCTAATAATGGTTCAGTTGCTGTAGAAATTAATGGTTTACCAAATCAACGTTATCAAGTTGAGTTCTTTGGAAATCAAAATGCAGCATCAAAAGAAGCTGAGCAATATTTAGGAGCTGCTACTGTTGCTACAGATGCGCAAGGTAATGCAAAAGCGAATTGGAAGCCAACTGTAAAAGTTGCCTCAATTACAGCGAATATCACTGATCGCTTTGGAGCGACGTCTGAACTTAGTTCGGCCGTACAAATTAAATAATAACAATAAGAGAAGCGCCTCAACCGAGGCGCAGCATAGAAATATAGAAATGATAAAAGGGACTTAAAATGCCGAATTTAATGAAACTGAGTGTGTTAACGATTGCTGTATTAGGCAGTCAATTTGCGCTTGCCAATGAGCCGTGGTCACAAGACCGTCAATGGTTACTTGGCGACTGGAATGGTGAACGTCAGCAATTAGAGCAACAGGGTTATAAATTTACTGCTTCTATTATGAGCCAAGCTGCCACAAATTTAGATGGTGGTTACAACGACAGCAATACTTTTGAAAATGCTGCACAACTTTCTTTAGGCGCAAACTTTGATTTAGAAAAAATTGCTGGATGGAAAGATACAACGGCCAGTTTAGTCGTGACTAAACGTGACGGGAATGCATTAACTCTCGAGCGTATTAAAGACCCGCGTTCTAGCCAATTAGGCAATGCTCAAGAAATTTATGGTCGCGGTAAAATCTGGCGTTTATCTCAAGCATGGGTCAAAAAAGGTTTTGCTGATAATACAGTACAGGTCAAAGTCGGTCGTATGGGTATGTCAGAGGACTTTAATGGTTCTCAATGTGAATTTCAGAACTTATTGCTTTGCGGTGGGCAGTTAGGAAAATCAATCGGTTCAATTTGGTATAACTCGCCAGTCGGTGTTTGGGCTGCAAACGTTAAATATCAATTTGCGCCTGAGTGGACTTTTGGAATTGGTGCGTATGAAGTCAATCCAGACAACATTAAAACCGAATCAAATAGTGATGGCTTTAATCTGGATATGAATAACGTAGAAGGTGCAACCATTCCAGTTGAACTTGCATGGAAACCAAAACTTGCTGCTTTTAATGGCTTACCCGGTGAATATAAAGTAGGGGCGTTGTACTCAACCGCAGAAGCGAATGACATTAAAACTGCGGGCAAAGTTCATGATGGAAAACAAAGCTTCTGGATTAATGCTCAGCAACAACTTACCCATAAAGGTGAAGATCCTAAACGCGGTTTATATGTAAGTTTGAACGGTGTGGTAAATGATAAAGCGACGACTTTTGTTCAAAGTACTCAACAACTTGCCCTTTGGTATAAAGGGCCATTTGATAGCCGTCCAAACGATTCGATTGGTTTTGGTATTGCCAATTATGTGGTCAATGATCGTGCTAAAGATAAGCAGATCGCAACGAACGAAAGTCGTGGATACTATAGCTATGATGCGATTGCATCTGACTATATTCCAATTCAAGACGACGAGCTAAATGTCGAATTGAACTATACCTACCAATGGTCTCCGGCCGTTATGTTACGTCCAAATATTCAATATATCCATCAACCTGCCGGTGTAAAAGCGGTCGATGACGCTTGGGTGACGGGACTGAGCGTAAAAGTCAATTTTTAACAATGTTGATGGCTGGTTAGACATAGTTTAACTGGCCCAAATGCTTGAACTATTGTGTTCAGTATATGTGGAGTAGGATCTATGTCTGAGTCAGATTCTAAGTTTCATATCTTATTCAAAATATGGTGTTTTCTATTAGGCCTAGTTTTATTGGCTACTGGTGTTTTTTACATCGTAGGCGGTGGAAAGCTAGTGTCATTAGGTGGATCTTGGTATTTCCTCATCGCAGGGCTGTTGATTACCATTTCTGCAATTAGTATTTTTCGTAAAAAAGCACTTGGTGTTTGGATTTTTGCGGCTGTTTTTGTTGGCACCGTAATTTGGTCATTTGTTGATGCTGGATGGGAATTTTGGCCGTTATTCTCGCGGTTAATGTTTCCTGCTGGTCTTTTTGCTGCATTGTTATTTACCTTACCTGCAATTCGACGTTACCAATTCCAAAGCAGTTTGGCATCCTCATCCTATGCGGTAGGTGGATTAGTTGTTGTTGGTATGTTGATTGCGTTCTATCAAATGTTCCAACCGCATCCAACAGTAGCAAGTTCAGGTGAAAAGCTACCTTTAGTACCAGTTGACCCTGCTAAAAAACAGGTGAATTGGGAAAATTATGGAAATGATGCAGGTGGTAGTCGCTTTGTTGCTCTCGATCAAATTAACCGAGATAACGTTCATAAACTAAAAGAAGCTTGGCGTTTTAGAACAGGCGATTTTACAACAGGTAGTGGTAATGGTGCTGAAGACCAAATGACCCCGCTACAAGTTGGAAATAAAGTCTTCTTATGTACACCACATAATAATATTTTTGCGATTGATGCGGACTCTGGTAAACAGCTTTGGAAAGCTGAAGTGAACTCTAAAGCCGATGCTTGGGAGCGTTGCCGTGGCGTTGCATATTTTGATTCAACCAAGCCACTTGTACAACCAACTTTGGCTGGTGCAAATCCAGTAACCACAGTTGCAACCAATACGACATGTCCACGTCGTTTATATACCAATACACCAGATGGTCGTTTAATTGCAGTGAATGCAGATAACGGTCAGCGCTGTGCTGATTTTGGTGTCAATGGAACAGTTGATCTGTTAGAAGGCCTTGGAGCTGGAACCAAAGCGCCACGTTTTGAAGTGACTTCTGCACCGACTATTGCAGGCACAACCATTGTGGTGGGTAGCCGTATTGCCGACAACGTTGCGGCAGATATGCCGGGTGGTGTGATCCGTGGTTATGACGTCATTACGGGTAAACTTCGTTGGGCATTTGACCCGCGTAATCCAGATCCTAATTACGTTCTTAAACCGGGTGAAACTTATAAACGTAGTTCGGCAAACTCTTGGGCTGCAATGTCTTATGACCCGCAAATGAATACGGTGTTCTTACCTATGGGTAGTTCATCTGTCGATATTTGGGGGGGTAACCGTAATCCGTTAGATCACAAGTACAACACTTCTGTTTTGGCACTTGATGCGACAACAGGTAAAGAAAAGTGGGTATATCAAACTGTTCATAATGATTTATGGGACTTTGACTTACCAATGCAACCGAGTTTAGTTGACTTCCCATTAAAAGATGGTACGACTAAACCAGCTGTTGTGATTGGAACCAAATCAGGCCAATTCTTTGTACTTGACCGTGTAACGGGTAAACCACTGACCAAAGTGATTGAACAACCAGTTAAGCCTGCAAATATTCCGGGTGAACAATACAGTGCAACCCAACCACGTTCTGTTGAAATGCCACAAATTGGTAATCAGACTTTAACTGAGTCAGATATGTGGGGTGCAACGCCGTTTGACCAACTCATGTGTCGTATTAACTTCAAGTCAATGCGTTACGAAGGTCTATTTACTGCACCGGGTACTGATGTTTCATTAAGCTTCCCAGGCTCTTTGGGGGGTATGAACTGGGGAAGCATTGCCTTTGACCCGACACATCGTTATATGTTTGTCAACGATATGCGCCTTGGCTTATGGGTTCAATTGATGGAGCAAACTCCTGAAGATATTAAGATTCAGGCGAATGGTGGAGAGAAAGTAAACACAGGTATGGGTGCTGTACCAATGAAAGGTACGCCATTTAAAGTAAATAAAAACCGTTTTATGTCTGCGCTTAGCATTCCGTGTCAAAAACCACCATTTGGTACCATGACTGCCATTGACTTAAAAACTCGTCAGGTCGCATGGCAAGTACCGTTAGGTACGGTTGAAGATACAGGGCCTATGGGTATCAAAATGGGCTTAAAAGCACCAATTGGTATGCCAACTATTGGTGGACCAATGGCAACGCAAGGCGGTTTGGTTTTCTTTGCAGCAACACAAGATTACTACTTACGTGCTTTTGATTCATCTACAGGTAAAGAACTGTGGAAATCACGTATGCCAGTAGGTAGCCAAGGAACCCCGATAAGCTATGTTTCACCGAAAACAGGTAAACAATACGTGGTTGTTACGGCAGGCGGAGCTCGTCAGTCTCCTGATCATGGCGATTATATAATCGCATATAGTTTAGAGAAGTAACTTAATGGGCAAAAGAAGAGCATTCTTCTTTTGCCTTTAACTTTAATACATTTTTTATATTAAAATAATAGAGTAATTCCTATTGTTTTAACTAGATAGCTTTACCAAATAGTAAAAAAGTGCTTTAACTTGTTGCAAAACCTAAAATATTCCTACGATTGATAATGCTTGAACACTAGATATAGTCGAACGATTAGGTATTTTTTCACAATGTTTTACCTATAAATAAAATCTATTTGTTTATTAAGTTTTGTTTAACTTAAGGTTGTGAATTTTAATTAGAAATAAACATTATTGACTTTTTAGTCCTAAAAAGTAGGATTTTTTTGCTGGAAAAACAAGCGTAAATATATATTTATATTATATTTATATAATTTATAGCATTACGTTAGAATGGTCATCGCAGGTTATTACTACCCAGTAATAATTTGTATTTCAGGAATTTAAGCTTTTATTGGCTTAAGGCTCATCGCAAGATGGGCCTTTTTTTATGCGATTTAGATCATAATATTTGATTATTATAAAAATAGCCTAAGCATAGACAGATATGAATTAATGAAAACAATCACAAAAAATAGTCTTTAATGACAAGAAGTGTATGATTTGATAAATTAAAGCCACTTGATAATAATAGGTGATACGATGAGATTTTTAATTCTTGCAACTTTATCTGGTTTAGCTTTGATGGGTTGTGCTTCTGTTCAGCAAGCACCGAATACACAAGAAACTATTCGTTATGCTTCTAGCCCATGCTTTGGTGCATGTCCAATCTATTCTGTAGAAGTAGCACCTACAGGTTTAATTCGTTTTGAAGGTAAACAATACACTAAAGCTATAGGCGTTAAAGAAATTCAAGGCAGTATAAAAGACTATCAAAAACTTGTAAGCGATTTAAAAACTTATCGACCAGAAACAGGTACACAAGCGAAATCTGGTGGATGCCAGCAAACCGCGACTGATATGTCTAGTTATTATATTTCGTGGATTCAAGCAAATGGGACAGAAACAAAGTTAAGCCACTATAAAGGATGTATGTCTCCAGCGAACAATAAACTGAATAAAATTATGGATAGCTTGCCAGAGCAGTTAGGCATTAAAGATCTAATTTAATGGTAAAAGCCCCAAGAGTTTGGGGCTTTTTCTTGTTAAGAAAATTTATATACTTGGGAGTTTTATCTTAAGTATTTCTAAAAGAATAAGCGTATAATACATATTATAAAAACATATATTGTTTGGATTAAACTATGTCAAATATTGTCTATGCCATTTTAGGCGGTTTACTACTAGGCATTGCAACTATTGGTTATTTATATATAAACGGACGTATTGTAGGGATTAGTGGGTTAATCGCTCAAATCATTAAGCCGTCTAAAGACACGTTTAAAGGCTCTGCATTCTGGTTCATTGCGGGATTAATAATTACACCTTTCATATATGGTTATTTTTATCAGCCTGAAATTGAAATTAAAGCCAATATATTTGCACTTATGTTAGCAGGCGTACTTGTTGGTTTTGGAACACGGCTCGGATCTGGTTGTACAAGTGGCCATGGCATTTGTGGCATGAGCAGGTTATCAAAACGCTCAATGATAGCGACAGCAGTTTTTATGTTTGCTGGCATGTTAACTGTTTATATCATTCGTCATGTGTTGGGATAATCCTATGAAAAATATCTTTGCTTTTATATTCGGTAGCTTGTTTTCATTGGGTTTAATGATCTCTGGCATGTCTAATCCTGAAAAAGTTTTAGGTTTTTTAGATATCTTTGGGCAGTGGGATATTAGCTTAATGTTTGTGATGTTAGGTGCAATTGCTGTGGCATTTATTCCATTTCAAAAGGCTATAAAAAGCCCTAAAACACTTTTTAATGAACAAATTCAATTACCAACCCATACACAGATTGACCAAAGATTAATTGCTGGGGCTTTTATTTTCGGTATAGGCTGGGGAATAGCAGGGATATGTCCAGCGCCTGCTTTAACGCTTATAGGGTTAGGACATTTTGAAGCGCTTTATTTTATTGTCGCTATGTTATTAGGGATGTTGATTTACCGAGTCTTAAATAAAGGAAATTAAACCTATGCAACAACCTCTAGTAAAAGATTTTTTTGATGAAAATACCAATACTTTTAGCTATGTTGTTACAGATTTAGCAACTCGCCAATGTGCCATTATTGATAGTGTGCTTGACTACGATGCAGCGTCGGCAACAACAAAAACAACCAATGCTGATCTGATTATCGATTATGTTTTAGCTCAAAACTTTAAAGTGCAATGGATATTGGAAACACATGTACACGCAGACCATATGACTGCTGCCCAATATTTAAAAGCCAAATTAGGTGGAACTATTGCGATTAGTAAGAAAATTGCAGTTGTTCAAGAAACCTTCTGTGCTATTTATAATTTTGAATTTAAGAAATTTAATGAAAATCAACCTTTTGATTATTTATTTGAAGACCATGAGCATTTCAAAATAGGGGATATAGCAGCCTATAACATTCCTACGCCTGGGCATACACCCGCTTGTTTAAGCTATGTGATTGGTGATGCCGTTTTTGTGGGTGATACATTATTTATGCCTGATTATGGTTCGGCTAGATGTGACTTTCCCAAAGGAAGTGCTGCTGCGCTCTATGACTCTGTACAACAGCTTTATACACTTCCTGACGACATGCGTATGTTTTTATGCCATGACTATAAGCCCGAAGGTCGAGATGAATACATCTGCCAAACAGATATAAAAACTCAAAAGCAAAGCAATATTCATTTAAACCGACAAGTTTCTAAAGAGTCATTCATAAAAATGCGTCAAGAACGAGATGCAACTTTAGCAATGCCAAAACTAATCTTGCCTTCAATTCAAATTAATATGAATGCAGGAAATTTTCCGGAACCTGAAGCGAATGGCATCCGTTATTTAAAAATACCATTTAATTATTTTTAGAAATAGCCTAAGCATATCCATCCAGTCATTACCAATAAACAAAATAGCCTAAGCAAATAATAAAATTTATCTCATAAAAATAGCCTAAGTATGATTTAAAGAACTTGTCTCAAATCCCGCGAAGTCTCTTGCAATAAAGGCAAAATGTGTTGTATTAAATATTCTTCAGTTGTTCTCATGGTAGGTGAAACAATATTTAAAGCAGCAACAACTTTAAAGTCTTGTCCATAAATAGGTACGGCGAGTGCATGAACACCTAATTCATGTTCTTCACGTGAATAACACCAATCTTGTTCTCGAATCTCTTGTAGTAACTCTAAAAATTTATCGTTTTCAACATGCGTATATTTGGTTAAACGCTGTAGCGGGTATTTTTGAAGCCAGTCCAATTGTTCTTCTTGACTTAAATGTGCCAGTAAAATTTTACCCGCCGAGGTCGCATGAGCAGGTAAGCGATTACCCAAGTGTAAACCGTATGGATTTACACGGTCAGTTTGTTGGTGTGCCGCACTACGCGCAATGGTAATGGCTTCATAACTATCAAGTACCATCACTGAATAAATCAGAGATGTTTGGTTGGTTAGAAGATTTAATAGAGGCTGAGATACTTTTGGAAGCTGAGCTGCACCTAAATAAGCCCCTGAAAATTTCAGAACTTTGGGGGTTAAATAGTAATAGTGGCCATCTGATTCAAGATAACCTAGATATTCTAAAGTTAATAAATGGCGTCTTGCTGCTGCTCGAGTAAGTCCGGTTTTTTCAGCTGCCATAGAAATATTTAAACGATGTTGATTGCTACTAAAACTATCTAGAATTGACATGCCTTTACCAATACCAGCAATGTAGTCTTCATGACGAATCGTTTTTTTATTGTCCTGATTCTGGATTATTCGTTCATCTTTACTCATGACAGGTCCTTGTACGATGTAGGCGTTAGTAGATCAATTTGCTTTACTGAAAAAGTTTAATAATTTCATGTCGCAAAAATTGATGCCTTAAATTATCCCTTAAATCTTCATGCCAAAACATCCCCATTTTGATATTGGTCATCTCAAATGGGAGTGAATGCAACCGAATTTCCGAACTATAGGATAAATGCTGCAAAATCATTCGGGGCATAGTCAATATTGCGTTGGCTTGAGCTCCCAAAACTTGTAACGCCGTTGAGTAGTTTTGACAGCGCATGAATACATTTCTTGAAATTTTTTGATGTTGGTTTAAATAAATATCTTCAAGTAAAGCACCCGTACGGCGTGATGAAACACCGATGTGTCGACCATTGATATAACTAGATAAATCGACTTCTTTAAGTTGACTGCAAATGACAAACTCATCTGTTACCAGATGGTCAAAGCTAATTTTTGGAGATAAGTATTGTTCTAAATCAATCACGAAATCGAGCTGCTGTGTGGCCAAGTCCGTCATAATATGTTTTCGATCTAGCTTCATACTTACAAACTGCAAATCTAAATTAAGATTTTGAAAATGTTGAGCAAGTCTTGGAAGAATAATAGGCTCAATTTCATCATGCACGGCGATTTTTAAGTTTTTTAAACTGGTTGGGTCAAAGACATGTTTCTGCTGGCTAATATTTTGAATGGTTAAAAGCGCTTGCTTCACAGTGGGGTAAATCTGTTCTGCAAAAGGCGTGGCAGACATTTTATTGCCTACACGTATAAATACATCATCTTCGAGCTGTTGGCGTAACCGTTGCAAAGCATGGCTTGCTGCCGATTGCGTAATATTGAGGCTACTTGCAGCATTCGAAATACTTTTTTGCTCATAAATCGCGATAAAAAGAGGATATAAATTGATATCAATTCGATGGAAAAAGCTTAAGTCTAGACCATGCAAGTTATGAATATTATTCATGAGGTATTATTTAATAAAATCATTTCATTCATATTAAGTTTCAAGTTATGGTGATGTAAAGACAAGATAATGATGTAAAGGAAAAAGAATGTTTGAACTATCAAAAACAGCTCAAGATTTTGTCGAGCGAACAAGAAGATTTATTTTAGAAGAAATAGAACCTGTTGAAGCCCAATTTTGGGAAGAAGTTCATGAGTTAAATCCGGATGGAAACTGGAAAGAGTGGCAGTGGCCTGAGCTTTTAGAAACGCTGAAATCTAAAGCAAAGCAAGCTGGCCTTTGGAATATGTTTTTACCAGATGACAAGTTGGGTGCTGGTTTAACAGTTCAAGAATATGCTCACATTGCCGAATTAACCGGTCGTAGTTTATTGGCACCCACTGTTTTTAACTGCAATGCACCTGACACTGGGAATATGGAATTGTTATGGCGCTATGGTAGTGAACAGCAAAAACAGCAATGGCTACAGCCGTTATTAGATGGAAAAATTCGTTCGGTTTTTTGTATGACTGAACCAGACGTTGCTTCAAGCGATGCAACCAATATGCAAGCTACTGCACTCATAGAAGGTAATGAAATCGTTTTAAATGGCAAAAAATGGTGGTCTTCTGGTTTAGGTGACCCAAATGCCAAAGTCATTATTTTTATGGCGCACACACCAGATGAAAGCAAAGACCGCCATCATCAACACTCCATGGTTTTAGTACCTATTGATACGGCGGGTGTTGAAATCCAACGTATGTTGCCTGTATTTGGTGACTACGATGCACCACATGGGCATGGTGAAGTTCATTTTAATAATGTTCGAGTACCTTTTGATAACTTTATTGGTGGAGCTGGTCAAGGTTTTGAAATTGCTCAAGGCCGTTTAGGACCTGGTCGTATTCATCATTGCATGCGCTGTATCGGCGCTGCTGAAAAAGCACTAGAACTCATGATTGATAGAGGTATGTCTAGAACGGCGTTTGGCAAAGAAATTTTAAAACTCGGTGGGAACCTCGAACGGGTAGCCGATGCGCGGGTAGCGATAGACCAAGCTCGGCTTTTAACCTTGTATGCAGCCTATAAAATGGATACTTTAGGGAATATGGCCGCTTTAACAGAAATATCTGCAATTAAAGTGGTGGCTCCAAGTGTTTTAGAAAAAGTAGTCGACATGGCGATTCAGCTACACGGCGGTGCGGGCGTTTCAAGAGATACACCATTAACCGGTTTCTTTGCTCAAGCACGCAGTTTACGTTTAGCTGATGGTCCAGATGAAGTACATAAAGGCATGATTGCCAAATTAGAGTTAGCCAAACGTGGTTACGGTCGTCATAAGAAAGTATAAGTTTAAAGGAAATTAGAATGTCGGTAATTGATATAGGCGGTGAAGTACGTGAAGGTGAAGAACTTGATATTGGGGCAGTTGAAAACTGGTTAAAGGGCCAAGGCGTTGAGTTGGTCGGTCCAGCAGCCGTTACTCAATATACGGGTGGGGCTTCAAATTGGACTTATCGTTTAAAGTATGAAAATACCGATTTAATTTTACGACGTCCTCCAAAAGGAACAAAAGCGAAGTCTGCTCACGATATGGCCCGTGAATATATGGTGCAAAAAAATCTTGCGCCTTATTATCCGGTACTTCCTAAAATGGTGGCACTTTGTCAGGATGAAAGTGTCATTGGCTGTGATTTTTATGTGATGGAACGTATTGCGGGAATTATTCCTCGTGCAAAATTACCGCCTGAGCTTGGTTTTAATGAAGAAGATGTTCATCAACTTTGTATAAATGTGCTTGATAAGCTCATTGAATTACACCAAGTCCCTTATGAAAACACGCCCTTAGCTGAATTGGGTAAAGGAGTGGGATATTGCCGCAGACAAGTTGAAGGTTGGGACAAGCGCTATGCAAAAGTTAAAACGCTCAATGTTCCTTCATTTAAGTACGTTCGAAAATGGCTAAATGATAATATCCCTCAAGACTCTACGACTTGTATTATTCATAACGATTGGCGATTTGATAATGTGATTTTAGATCCAACGCATCCAACTGAAGTGATTGGCGTGCTGGATTGGGAAATGGCAACCTTGGGTGATCCATTAATGGATTTAGGCAGTGCTTTGGCCTATTGGGTTGAGCCTACGGATAACATGATTTTTAGATCGACACGCCGTCAGCCTACCCATTTAAAGGGAATGTTTTCTCGTAAAGAAGTTGTTGATTATTACCTACAAAAAACAGGTCTGAACCCTCAAAACTGGGCTTTTTATGAGGTATTTGGTGTATTTCGTTTAGCCGTGATTGCTCAGCAAATCTATTATCGCTATTACCATAAACAAACCCGAAATCCAGCTTTTAAAGATTTCTGGATCGTCATTCATGCGTTACATATAAGAGCTTTAAAACTTATTGGACAGCAAAAAATTCAAGAATCGGAATTTGCTCAGCAATCTCTACAGAAAATACAGGGTATTTTAAGAAAATGACCACAATTTATCTGGTAAGACATGGACAGGCATCATTTGGTAAAAGTAACTATGATAAGTTGTCTGAAAATGGTGAGGCTCAAGCGACTTTATTAGGGCAATATTTTAAGCAAATATTGAAAGAACAACCTTATGTTGTTGCAGGTACTATGCAGCGCCACGAGCAAACTGCACAACTCGCATTAAATGAATGTTTTCCCGATGCGGTGATTAATCACAATAGTTTATGGAACGAGTTTAACCATCAACAGGTTTTTGCACGTTATGAACCGCGTTTTGAACAACCTGAACTGTTAAAAGCTGATGTAGCACAAGAACAGAATCCGCGTGCATATCTTGCCAAAATATTTGAAGGTGCGATTGGACGCTGGACTGATGGCGATTTTCATCATGAATATGATGAGTCATGGCCGCATTTTAAAGACAGAGTTGAAACCGCACTACAACAACTTTGTGATGAATTGGCAAAAACCAAACCTCGTTATGCAGTCGTTTTTACCTCTGGTGGTGTGATTTCTGTAGCAATTGGCAAATTGCTTGAACTGAGTCCAAATCGAACTTTTGCCTTGAACTGGGCAATTACTAATACAAGTCTCACCACTTTACGTTTAGTTGGAAATGAAGCTCAGGTTTTAAGTTTAAATGAACATCATTTTATTAAAGCTGAACGTCCAGATTTACTGACATGGATTTAAAAATAAGGATAAAAGCATGGCAAAGACAATTTTAATTACAGGCGCAAGTTCTGGTCTGGGCGCAGGTATGGCCCATGAATTTGCAGCGAAAGGCTATAACTTGGCGATTTGTGCACGCCGTTTAGACCGACTAGAAACTCTAAAAACCGAACTTGAAAATGAATATGGCATTCAGGTGCTTGCAAAAAGTCTAGATGTGACTCATTACAATCAGGTTTTTGAAGTTTTTCGTGCATTTAAGCAAGAGTTTGGCTATTTAGACCGAATTATTGTCAATGCCGGAGTCGGAAATGGTCGCCGTATTGGTAAAGGCAATTTTGAAATTAACAAAGCCACCGCTGAAACCAACTTTATTTCTGCTTTAGCGCAATGTGAAGCTGCGGTTGAAATTTTTAGAGAGCAAAATGCAGGCCATTTGGTGGTGATGTCATCTATGAGTGCCATGCGTGGATTACCAAAACATTTATCGACCTATGCGGCAAGTAAAGCTGCGGTTGCGCATTTGGCTGAAGGTATTCGTGCTGAATTATTGAGTACTCCAATTAAAGTTTCAACAATTTTCCCAGGTTACATTCGCACTGAAATGAATGAAGGTGCGAAACATTTGCCATTTGAAGTCGATGCTAAAACAGGATGCAAAGCACTGGTCAAAGCTATCGAAAAACAACCTGTAAAAGCTTATGTGCCAAATTGGCCATGGTTGCCGATGAGTATTGCAATGAAGGTCTTGCCTTTAAGGTTGGTCAATAAATTAGGATAAAAATTACCCCCTAAATTTTAGGGGGTAATTTTTTATATTTAAAACTTCTTGGTGTAATTGACAAATAAACGATCTTCACCAAAGTCATTGCCATGTTTGACGTTGTAATCAATACGAATATATTGCAGGGCAACACCTTTTAAGAACGGCTGTTGAAACGCATAGTTCAGAATGACATTTGACTCAGTTTCATGGTTTTTCTCGCCATTAGCTGCTTTAAAGTCATGTCCATAAACATATTTCACCATCGCATTTAAGCCCGGCACATAGTCCTTAAAGTCGTAGCCATACATCACATGGTAAGACTTTTCATCTTCTTTAAAGAAACCAGTAGCGTTCCAGTTAATGAAATAGGTTTCAGGTAAGAAGCCATCCGGTAATGGGTAAGCTGATTCACCAATAATTTGTTGATAACCTACACCAAAGGTATGGTTTTTTACTTTTACCGTTTCAAGTAGGCCGATATTCTGCGCATCAATGTCAAAAGTATTGCCATCATCTTTTGCATTGAAGTATTTAAACTTGGAAGTCAGGGCAAAAGTTGGTTGTTTCCAAGTATGTTCAAGCCCTACATAGTGCTTGTTATACAGATCTTCTAAATTACCAAAGTAATATTCACCCTTTAAAGACGGCGTAAATTGATAACGCAGGTCAATATAATTCAAACCATCAGATTCTTTAGTAATTCCATTTGCAGTGAAAGAAAACTTTTTAAAGTCTTCTTCATTTCGTGGCGAGACTTTTTCAACCCGACCAATTTCGGCATAAAGCTGATCTGAAAGTTGCGACTTAAGATTGGTTCCCCAATATGAAGTAAGTAACTGACGGCTCGCATCGACAGCAGTTACGGGTAAATCTAACCAGAGTTCACCCACGCTTAGTAATGTTTTGTCATAACCCAGCTTTAATGTAGCGCCGTATTTTAAATAGTCCGATGCCTGAGATTGAGTGTCTTTGTTAAAAGGCAAAACGGTGTCGGCGACATGTTTGTCTGAACTTAAGCGCACGGCGTATTGAACAGAAGCATCGGCACCAATGGTAATTGGCTTATCTGCAATTTGCAGTGGGGTGTCATGCATTTTCGATTTATAAAATAACGATGCTGCCTGAGACCAACTTCCCGTATCTTTGAGTGCATCATTATCAAAATTACGATTGATATAGGCATTCTTTAAAGTGAATTTCCATTCATCTTCAGTTTGCTGATTCGGATTTGCAGCCCATGAATTGCCACACATCAATACTAAAGTTGCTATAGCTAAAGTCTGAGGTTTAAAGCGATGTAATAATTCCATAATCCATTTCCAAGATAGATGCGCCAGTCCTAGGCATTACGTATTGTGAAATATTTGTGTCGTACTCCCTAAGTTCTTATAGGGAGCGTTGTTAAATAGCAGGTGTTTGCTTCAATTAATTTAATTTTTCAAGCTTCATGCTTTCACTAAAGAATTTGCAGCCTTTGAAAAGCAAAATTAAAGCCAGTACACAAGAGAACCCACCAACAATAGATAAAGAAGAACCCACCATTAATGGATTACCAAAAACTTTATCTGTAATGATTGCTACTAGCGTTGTGCCAATACCAAGCCCAATTAAGTTACTGACCAAAAGGAAGAGGGCAGAAAGACGTGCTCTAAATTGATTTGGGGCCAACATTTGTAACGCAGTTGCCGAGATCACCAGAGGGAACGATGCAAAGAACATCGCTGGAATGAGTAGACTCACTGAAAGCCAGAGTTGGTCAGTTTGAGTAAAAAATGAAATTGGAATAATAAGACCAACAATACCAATCACTCCGGTAATCATCGGAGCATCTTGGCGTCCTTTTTTAATAAACCAATCATTTAACCAACCTGCACAAAACACCCCTAATGTATTGGCAATTAACAGAATCGTACCGAGCATGTAACCTGTTTCTGTTGGAGCGAGTTGAAACTTACGAATATAAAATGCAGGTGTCCAACTAGTAAGACTGTACAGTGCCATAGCATAGAAGGTAAAACCTAAATAGTGACAGGCAAAGGTTTTTGAATGCTTTTTAATAAACTGAAGACATTGTGTAAATTTAACTTGGTCAACTTGACCATTTTGGTTGAGCTGCTGTCCTTTACGTGCTGGGTCTTTAACTGTCAGGATAAATAGCAAACCAATAATGATGCCGGGTAAACCCACAACCAAAAAGGCGATTTGCCATGCTTTAATAGCGCCCAACAATGGAACCTCAATTAAAGTCACGCCTTTAAGTAAGTTAATGACATAGCCACCGACTAAAAAGGCAATACCACCACCTAAAAAAGCGCCAATCGAATAGATACCAACAGCGCGGCCTAACTTGTCCTTGCTGAACATATCGCTAAACATTGAATATGCAGCAGGAGATAAAGCAGCTTCGCCCACACCAACGGCCATACGGCTTAAAAATAGTTGAATGAAGTTTTTACTTAAACCACAAGTGGCTGTTGCCAGACTCCAGACAATAATACCGATAGAAATCAGTTTCGGGCGTGAAAAACGGTCGGCAATATAGGCTAGAGGTAAACCCATTACGGCGTAAAACAGTGAAAAGGCAAGGCCATGTAATAGGCTAAACTGAGTATCTGAAAGTTGAAGATCGGCTTTAATTGGCTCAATCATCAGTGCCAGAATTTGGCGGTCAATAAATGAAAATATGTACGCTAACATACAGAGTACGACTACATACCATGCATATGCATTGGTTTTCTTTTGTGTCCTTTCAACAGCGATATTACTTTGGTTCATACACTTAATCCTTATGTATAAAACTCTTTTAGAGAAGTTGAATCTCGGCTATCTATGTTTCCTAAAAGATAGTTTGGTTTCCCCCCAATAACTTTTGAAAAATAAATAACCTATTTGATTGAAGAATTGCCTTACATACAAACTGTATATACAGACAAAGATAGTTAAAGAAGAGGGTTAGAATTCCTATATAATGGAAATATTATTTTCTTTTTATATGTAAAATTCCATTACTTATTAAGTATGTTTAGATACCTAATAGGTATTTAAACAATCAGAAAATTTATAAATGACTATGAATTATAGAAAGGAAAAGAAGAATGAAACTTTTAGCTTTTTGATAAATATTAATAATTTTTAGAGAGTCGCAGAAGATCATATCGGTTTTCTGCTGACTCTTTCATGTTTAAACAAGATAAATAAGAAATCTAAGTTAGCTTGAAGGCATCAGATCAAATAATTTCTTCAACTGGTTATTTAGATTGTGGAGTTCATCTTCTGAAAAAGCATTCAAAATACCAGCTAAGGTCACAACACTAATCTGATTAATTTGTTCAACCAGCTCAATACCTTTAGCAGTTAATTTCACCATCGAGATCCGTTCATCGGTGGTAGAGGAGTAGACCTCAACAATTTCATCTTCAACTAATCGATATACCGCCTTGGTTGCAGTGGTTAATTTTAAAGTAGAAAGATTGGCAATGTCGGTAATACTGGCTTCACCTAAAGCATTGGTACTTAAAATAATTTTACGGCGTGTATTGTCGATACCTAGTTTTTTTATTGATTTTTCAATAAGTTGTGAATATTTTCCATTAACTTGGGAAATCCAAAAAAAAGGGAAATTTTGAATACTCGACGGTTCTTTATTAGGAAGAAATTGTTCTAAATGATCAAGCATAGCTAAGCAATAACTTAGGAAAAAAGGGTAATCCTATTATAAACAAAATTTTGCATATTTCCTTGAGTACAAATTATAAAAAATACTTGACAATTCCACTAAATTTTCTCATATTCTAATTAATAGATAAAAATACATGGAAAAGTGAATGAATATTATTAGCCAAAGCGTGCGCAAAGGAAGTGGCAAGCTCAAGGTCATGGTTAAAGACACAATTGATATTCAGGGTCTAAAAACCATTGCTGGCAGTCGAGCTTTATTAGGTGTTGAACCAGCTCAAGATGATGCTGAAGTCGTTAAAAACATTTTAAAAGCAGATTGTGAAATTACTGCGAAAACGAATTTGCACGAATTGGCTTTTGGCATTACCGGCATTAACCATGCTTTTGGTACACCCGTTAATCCAAAATATCCTGAACTTATTCCTGGCGGGTCTTCAAGTGGCTCGGCTGCGGCTATTGCAGCAAAACAAGCTGACTTCACTTTAGGTACCGACACGGGTGGTTCTATTCGTATGCCCGCTGCGTGCTGTGGAGTTTATGGTTTAAAACCGACTTTTGGTCGTGTAAGTCGAAAAGGCGTATATCCGTCGTCCAGTTCTTTAGATTGTGTTGGGCCTTTTACAAGTTCAGTCGAAATGATTGAAAAAGCCATGCAAATTATTGACCCAACTTTCAAGCCTACTGAATGTACTAGCGCACCCAAACTTGCTGTTCTCGATGTAAAAGCAGATGACATTATTTGGAATTGTATTCGTCAAGCACTTCAAAAAGCGAATTTACAGACCACTTTAGAAAAAGTTGAACATTTTGAAGCTGCTTTTGACGCAGGCATGCAGATTATTAATTATGAAAATTGGCAAGCTTTTGGTGAGTTAACTCAAACGGGCTTAATTGGTTCTGACGTAAATAACCGTTTATTAAAAGCTGCTGAAACTACCTTAGATCAAGTAAAACAAGCAGAAATTGTGAGACAGCAGCTAACTCAAGAACTCGATGCTTTATTAGAAAAATATGATGCATTGATTTTACCAACACTTCCGCAAATTCCACCGAAAGTTACTGAAGCTGAAAATACAGTCGCTTTTTTGAATCTGACGGGTTTAGTTCGTCCATTTAATTTATCAGGACATCCCGCCATTTCAGTACCACTTGAAACCAGTGAAGGTTTACCTGTGGGCTTACAGATCGTATCGAAGCATCAAAAAGATGAGCAATTATGCGCAATAGCTAAATTTTGTGTTGATGCAATGCAATAAATTACAAGGAGTTAGATGATGAATAAGTTGTCTAAAATGGAGTTTGCTTCTCAAGACCAAGCAATAGATTTAGCTGCTTTGTGTCAAGAAATTCGTGAGCGCGCCTGTACAGGCGAATTCGATAATCAGGCGTATGTGAGCCAAGACATTATCGAAAAACTTAAACAGATTGGTGTTTACCGTGCATTAGTTCCAAAACGTTTTGGCGGTGAAGAATGGTCACCACGACAGTTTTGCGAATTAATCGAAACTTTATCTAAAGCTGACGGTTCAGTGGGTTGGGTAGCAAGTTTCGGTATGAGCCCTGCGTATTTAGGAAGTTTGCCAGAAGAAACGCTTAAAGAATTGTACCAAAACGGGCCAGATGTGGTCTTTGCTGGAGGTATTTTTCCGCCGCAGCCTGCCGAAATTACCGATGAAGGTGTAGTGGTTCGTGGACGCTGGAAATTTTCAAGCGGTTGTATGGGAGCCGACATTGTTGGTGTGGGGATTTCACCGCTTAAAAATAATGAAATGCAAGGCTTACCACGTATGGCAGTGATGCCTGCAAAAAAAGCCAAAATTGAAATGACATGGGATACCGTTGGCCTAAAAGGTACTGGAAGCCATGATTTGGTGGTCGAAGATGTATTGGTCGAAAAGAAATGGACCTTTGTACGTGGCGAACCTTCAAAACTAAGTGAGCCATTTTTTAAATATCCGTCACTCTCTTTAGCCACTCAAGTATTAACGGTGGTGGGTATTGGTGTTGCTGCTGCTGCATTAGAAGAATTTGAAAAATTGGCACCCGGTAAAGCATCTATTACAGGCGGGTCAGAAATTGCAAACCGCCCAGTCACTCAATATGAGTTTGCTCAAGCAGATGCAGAGTTTCAGGCGGCAAAATCTTGGTTTTATCAAACCATGGACATTGTCTGGAATGAAATTATTGCTGGTCGTGAAGCAACTGCTGAACAGATTAGCGATATGCGTTTGGCATGTACCCACGCAGCTCGAGTTTGCGCCAAAGTGACCCGAAAAATACAAATGCTCGCGGGCATGACAGCTATTTATACCAACAATCCATTTAGCCGTTTTGTTAATGACACAAACGTGGTGACTCAGCATGCCTTTATGGGCGATGCAACATTACAAAATGCAGGATCAATCAGTTTCGGGTTAAAACCAACCCCAGGTTATTTGTAAGTTTTTAATTTTTAAAAGGATATTGAGATGGAAGCTAAAAAATCATTACGTGTTTTATTCTGCATGGGTATTAACCAAAACTTTTTTGATGCGGAACCTGCTGAAGCAAAAGCAGTTTGGGCAGCATTTGGTGAAATGTGGAATGGCATTCATGACTTACCGGGCGTACATGTTTTTGGAAATCTTGATGATGACCAAAGTATGGTTGGTCCAAGTGCAGGTTGGCCATGGACGACATACTTGCTTGCAGATGTTCCAGATATTGAAACCGTACATGCCGCTTGTAATTTGTTTAGAACGACAGTGGTGGGTGAAGGTCCATACAAACTTTGGAAATATTGCAAAGTTGAAGCTCGTGTTGGGCGCGAATTGATTATCCAACGTTAAGGCGACTGTAATGACTGACAAAGTGAATATTGCAGAAATCATGGAACGGTTAGAACAGTTGGAAGCCCATAACGCTATTCGTAACTGTCTGAACCGTTATATGGAAATCTGCGACGAGCTCAATGCAAATACAGATCTTGATGAGTTAATGAATCTTTTTGATCAAGACTGCATTTGGGAAGGTATTGGTGAGAAATATGCCAAATCTTTTGGTCGATATGATTCTTGGCAGTCGATTTACGACATGTTTAAAAGCTATACCCAAAAAGAATCTCACTTTGTCATGAATGCGCACTTTGTAAATTCAGAGCAAATTTATGTAAATCAAAATGATGCGAAAGCTTCATGGCTTATGTTGCAAACTTCAACTTTTAAAGATGGCCGTAGTCATCTGAATGCAGCAAAGCTCAATGTGAAGTTTCAAAAGCAAGCAGATGGAATATGGAAAATTAAACATTTCCAAACACAGAATATTTTCAGTCGTCCCGTATCGCATTGGCACAGTGAAGCTGAACTGCCAGTACCTTCCCAGGAATGACCCAGGACATATTTAAAAGGACTATTGATATGAACAGTATTATCCCGACGCATAACATTGGCACTGATTACGAAACTTTAGTTAAAAGTGACCGTGCCCATACTTCTCTTTATAAAGATGAGCGCATTTTTGATGAAGAAATGGAAAAAATCTTTTATAGCACTTGGGTGTGGGTTGCTCATGCCAGCGAAATTCCAGAAGGTGGAAGCTATAAAACCATTAACATCGGTAAACAGCCTGTTGTTGCGGTACGTGACCGTAAAAAGAAAGTCCATGTACTTTTAAATCGTTGCCGTCACCGTGCAGCAACCGTATGTGAACATAAAAAAGGCAAAACCAACAGTTTTGTATGTCCGTACCACGGTTGGAGCTATGCATTAGACGGTAGCTTACGTGGTGTGCCATCTCCGGAAAGCTACGGTGATTGTTTAGATAAATCTGAGTTACCGTTGGTTAGTCTGCGTGTAGAAGAATATAACGGCATGATCTTCGCTTCATTTAAAGAAGACATTCAGCCGCTTGAAGAGTTCCTTGGACCTGCAAAAAAATGGATTGACCTGTTTATGAAACAAGGTGCGGGTTATCCAATTAAAGTGTTGGGCGAGCACCGTTTCCGTTTCCCTGGTAACTGGAAAATTCAGCTTGAAAATACAACCGATGCATATCACTTCCCGTTGGTACACAAGTCATTCTTAAGTTCTGTTGATGAAAAAACCGAAGAACTCTTTAACTTTGAAAACCAGCCGGGCTTTGTTGAAGATTTAGGTAATGGTCACAGTGTGATGGTGATGATTCCTGAACTGGTTGATTTAGATGAAGAGCTCATGGAACGTCCAATTCAGGAACGTTTTGAAGACTTAGCTCAAGCTTTGCGCGACGAAGGCCATGAAGAATTAGAAGTGCGCCGTATTGTGCGTGCAGTCGGTGGTTCTGGCTTCAACTTAAATTTATTCCCAAATATTGCATGCTCAATGGCGTTCTTCCGTGTGTTACAGCCAATTTCAGTTGCTGAAACAGAAATTCATCACTCGGTGATTACGATGGATGGCGGTCCACAAATTGCCAACCAATACCGCTTGCGTTTGCATGAACATTTCCAAGGTCCATTTGGTTTTGGTACACCAGATGACTCTGAGGCTTGGGAACGCGTACAACACGGCGCCAATGCTGGTAATGATTTATGGATCATGTTGAACCGTGGTTTACCGGGCGAAGTGCAAACTGAAGATGGCTTAAAAAGTGATGTCAGTGCTGAAACAGGTATGCGCGCCGCCTATCAGCAGTGGAAAAAGATGATGACGGCTTAAGGAGAGAGCAATGAATATGAATCTGCAATTATTAAATGAAGTCACTGCTTTCATCTGGGCTGAAGCAGATATGTTAGATCACAGTGAATACCGTGAATGGCTCAATTTATGGAATGAAAAAGGTGTCTATATCATTCCGATTGACCCAAACCTAACCGACTACGAAAACAATCTAAATTATGCCTATGACGATAACCATATGCGTACTTTACGTGTAGAGCGTCTTGAAAATGGTGAAGCGATTTCAACTGCACCTAAGGCAAATACCGTACGCAGTGTTTCTCGTGTACGTGTTATTCAAGACCAAGATAATGAAATCGTTTTACGCTGTGCTCAAAACTTACGTGAGTTCCGTAAAGAAAACCTCAAGCATTACACCGCAGATATTACTTACCATTTGGTTCGTGATGCTGATACGGGTTTTAAAATTAATCGTAAAATCATCAACTTGGTTAATTCAACCGATACCTTAGCTGGTATTAGCTACATTCTTTAGGAGCAGCAAATGAAACAAGTTGTTTTAGTGACAGGGGCTGCTTCTGGACTCGGTAATGTTATTGCTGAATATTTTGCGAGCCAAGGCCATCAAGTGATTTTGTCAGCCAGTACGCTTGAAAAGGCCGAAAAGGCAAAGGCGCAAAGCCAGCATGCACAAAATATGTTTCCCTTGAAATTAGATATTTCGGTCGAAGCAGATTTTCATGCAGCGGTGCAATGGATTGAAGAGAAATTTTCAAAACTTGATGTGTTGATTAACAATGCAACTGTCACTAAGGCAACTCCGGTATTAGAAATTACCGCAGCCGATTTTGATTGGGTGACTCAAGTCAATCAACGTGGCACTTTTCAGGCTTGCCAAATTATTGGTCAATATATGGCTAAGAAAGGCTATGGACGCATTATTAATATGGCGTCTTTGGCGGGGCAAAATGGCGGTACTGCAACAGGTGCACACTATGCGGCAACCAAAGGTGCCATTGTCACTTTAACCAAAATTTTTGCCAAAGAATTTGCAGCAAAAGGGGTGACGGTCAATGCGATTGCACCGGGACCGATGGAATCACCAATTGTTCATAGCGTGGTGCCAGACGAAAAAATGGAACAGTTCATCCAGAATATTCCGGTTAAAGCTTTAGGAAGTATGCATTTTATTGCCGAAACTTGTGGGTTGCTCGCGAGTCCAAATGCGGGGTTTGTGACTGGTGCAACATGGGATATTAACGGTGGTTTATTCATGCGCTAAGCATGTAGCTTAAGCATGAAAAGGGAGTTAAATCATGACTACACTTTATGATGTTGTCGTTAAAAATCGCCATGTTGAAGGCGGAAATATTGCAGTCATGGAATTTGAGTCTGCAACTTCTGCAAGATTGCCAAAAGTTGAAGCGGGTGCGCATATTGATGTGCATTTACCAAATGGCATGGTGCGTCAATATTCACTTTGCCAAAATCCAAATGACGAAGGTAAGTTCCGTCTTGGTATTTTACGTGACCCTGAATCACGTGGTGGCTCAGTTTCGGCTTTTGATGAAATCAAAGATGGCATGCAAATTCAGGTGAGTGAGCCAAAGAATTTATTTCCACTTTTAAAAGCCAAACACAGTGTACTGATTGGTGGTGGAATTGGAATTACACCGTTAATCACAATGGCATATCAACTTGCCTCTGAAGGCACATCCTTTGAGCTTCACTACTGTGGCGCTAGTGCTGAAAACTGTGCTTTTGTTGATGAAATTAAAAATGGTGAGTTAGCAAAATACACAACCTTCCATTTTAAATCCGAAGGTGCAAGCCACAGAGCGTTTTTTGAGTCTGCCATTAAAGATATTGATCTTGAAAGCCATATTTACACTTGTGGTCCAGTCGGTTTTATGGACTGGGTGATTAACCTTGCCACGACTCACGACTTTCCTGAGCAGCAAATCCACAAAGAATATTTCCAAGTCGAAACCGACACTTCTGGAGATTCATTTGAGGTGGTGGCAGAGCGTAGTGGAAAAATCATTATGGTTGAAGCAGGTGAAACCATTTTGCAGGCTTTGGCTAAAGAAGGCATCGAGATTGAAATGTCTTGCGAGCAAGGCGTATGCGGAACCTGTATGTGCGATGTGATTGAAGGCGAACCTGATCATCGAGATGTTTATTTTACTGATGAAGAAAAAGCCAGCAATGAGCAAATATTGGTGTGCTGTTCGCGCTCTAAAACACCGAGACTAGTTTTAGATATCTAATGCTCTCGCGATTTATATGGATGTAAGAGAAGGTTTAGGAGAAAGATGATGAATGTATTACAACAAATAGATGAGCTTACGGTCGATCCACTACAGTTTCGACGGGCATTAGGAAATTTTGCAACAGGCGTTACCATCATTACTGCACAAAATGCACAAGGCGAGAAAGTTGGTGTAACCGCCAATAGTTTTAACTCGGTGTCGCTCGATCCACCACTTATTTTGTGGAGTATTGATAAAAAGTCTTCAAGTTTTTCGGTATTTGAAGAAGCCACGCATTTTGCCGTCAATATTTTATCGGGCACGCAAATTGAGCTGTCTAATAAGTTTTCGAGACGCAATATTGATAAATTTGCAGACACAAACTTTCAGCTTGGTGCAGGACGTGCGCCAATTTTAGAAAATTGTTCTGCGGTGTTTGAGTGTGAACGTTATCAGGTTGTTGAAGGTGGTGACCACTGGATTATTGTTGGTAAAGTGGTTCGTTTCCATGACCAAGGCCGAAGCCCGTTGGTGTACCATCAAGGTGCATATTCTTGTGTGATGCCGCATCCAAGCCTTCAAGTTAAGCAAACTGAAGAGAACGGCGTAGACCAAACACATTATGGTCACTTATATAATAATGTCTGCTACTTAATGAGTCGTGCTTTTAAAGCTTATCAAACTGACTATATTCCTAAGCAAATGGCTTCTGGCTTTCGTACCAGTGAATCACGTCTTTTACTCGTTTTGGCAAGTGGTACTGCCTCAAGTAAAGAAGATTTACCGCGAGATATTGCCATGCCAATGCAAGAAGTTGAGAGATCGGCCGAAATTTTAAAATTTGAAGGATTGCTGGTCGATCACGATAATTTATACGCACTCACCGAAAAAGGTAAACAAACGGCGCAATACTTATTTGAAATTGCTGATAGTCACCAAAATGAGGTGTTTAAAAAATATTCTGATGAGCAAAAGGATATTTTTATTACCATGCTGCAAGACTTTGCAGGTGTAGCATAAGCCCTATTAAGCTGATAAATTGAATTGATTTATCAGCTTTTTTATACGTAGATCACTACGATTAAAAAAATTCCAAGGACGAGGAATTTTTTGGCACACAATTTGTTTATCAATAAAACATGATTGCAAATAAGCCAAAATAGTGGACCACAGCGAAATAAGAACTTCCGCTATGGCAGCTACACGGAGGTAAAAATGAACCAATATGTAAGTGATGCATTGCTGAATTGGACAACCCATATCAAGAATGTTTGCGGAAATTTTGAAACAGATTTTGATGGCACCCGTAATTTATTCATTGGAGAAGTTCAATGCTTTTTATTGGGCGATACCGAAATTGCGTTCATTAGAAATAATGCCAATAAGATTGTCCGAAAAGCCGATGAAATCGATCGAGTGAATAATCGTTTTTGTTTTTTGATTTTGCAATATTCGGGAAAAATGCTGCTCGAATATAAAAATGAAACTTTAAGTCTGAATGAAGGCGATATTGTATTGGTAGATCCGGTCGAAACCATTTCGATGTATCCGCAAGGTTTGGTTAGCCAGATTTCAGTGCACTTGTCGCGTGAAAAATTACTTAAAGAAAATATTAGTACTGAATATTTTGGAAAGCTGATTACTCAAAATATGAGCGGTTTTTTACTCAAGAATATTTTGAAAAATATGTCTGCTGAGAACATCAAACTTTGGTATGCAACTGAAGATGGTAATGCTTTTGAAGATGCTCTAATTGCTTTAATCAAACCTACAATTAATTATAAAAATATTAATAGCTCTAATAACCTGATGGAAAAAGCTGAGCGCTATATTATAGAAAACTTAGCAAAACCGGATTTAGCACCTAAATTAATTGCAGAACATATAGGGGTGTCATTACGTCATCTCTATCGTCTATTTCTTCAAGAAAATTTATCTATTAACAAATATATACAGCTCAAACGTTTAGAAAAAGTAAAAGCAGATTTACTCGATAAAAGAAATAAACAAAGCTCGATTACCCAAATTGCTTTGAAATGGGGCTTTTGGGATGGCGCGCATTTTTCAAAAATATTTAAGAAGACTTATGGTATCTCTCCTAAAGAATTTAGAGAGGGTATGTCGGCTTAAACCTTTCATCTTTTGATGTCATTTTTAGACAAGTTCTGGGTCATTCCTGAACAAGCTAGCCCTATGTAACTGTGTTGAAATTAAATTCATTAGAGCAGGCTAGATAAGCTTAATAACCTTAAAACTATTAAGTTGGTCTAATGAATTTCACTCACAGGAAAGTGCATTTTTAACTGTCTGATTCAGATAGTTCAGGGATAGATGAAAAGGATGAAACCAATGCGTAAACAACGATTATTGAATGACATACAAAAAATATTGGCACTTAACTTATCAATAGTTGCTAGCTTTTGGGGATTAAATACTCAAGCTTATGCTCATGGTGAAAAGGCCGAAATGGTGTCACTTTATCAAAACATGAGTGAGCAGGGCGCCAAAGTTGTAAAAGATGATTTTACCAATACCTATATGATTACTAAGGGTTCTATGGTGGTTCGAGCTAAACCTAACTCAGATCAGGTTTTAGTGAACGGAAAGCCTTTCAAGCTCAGTGTGCCTTTACTAATTAAAGATGGTAAACCTGTTATTGGAAAAGACTTTTTTAATGAAGTATTCCAGTCTGGTTTAGATCAAACTTTCAAAATTGAAAATACGTTTCATCCTCTTAATAGTTTAAATTCTGACGAAATTAAAAAGACATTTGATGTCATTAATCGCTCGAAATACACCTATAAAAATATGCGTTTTGCCGAGTTAAAGCTTAAAGAGCCTGAAAAAGCAAAAGTTTGGGATTACTTTATTAATCACAAAGAATTTAAAGACGCTCGAATTGCATCTTTCATTTTATTAAAAGGGAATCAAGCGATTGAAGGTGAAGTTAATCTTAACACTCAACAAGTCACCAAATGGAATGTACTTAAAGACACTCATGGAATGGTGCTTCTAGATAATTTTGAGGCCGTACAGCGTGTAATTGAGACAAGTAAAGAGTATCAAGATGCTTTACGCAAACGTGGCATCACAGATGTGAAGAAAGTGATTGCTACACCACTGACCGTTGGATATTTTGGCGGTAAAGATGGTCTTGATAAACAACTCAATATATTAAAAGTCGTCGCTTACCTCGATGTAGGAGATGGTAACTACTGGGCGCATCCTATTGAAAATTTAGTTGCTGTAGTCGATTTAGATAAAGAAAAAATTATCAAGATTGAAGAAGGTGCGATCATTCCTGTGCCGATGGCAAATCGACCTTATATGTCGAATAAGCCAGTAGCTAATAAGCTAAAACCACTCAATATTACTGAACCTGAGGGTAAGAACTTTAGCATTACTGGCCAAACCATACATTGGGGGAATTGGTGTTTGCATGTGGCCTTAGACTCTCGTGTTGGCTTACAGCTTTCAACAGTGACCTATAAAGATAAAGGTGTGAAGCGGAAAGTCATGTATGAAGGTAACCTTGGTGGAATGGTGGTTCCATATGGCGACCCTGATATTGGATGGTACTTCAAATCTTATTTGGACTCTGGCGAATATGGGATGGGAACCCTTACCTCATCTATTCTTCCGGGAACTGATGCACCAGACAACGCTGTTTTACTTGATGCCGTGATTGCAGATTACAAAGGCCAACCACAAGTAATTCCAAATGCTATTGCTGTGTTTGAACGTTATGCTGGACCTGAATATAAACATCATGAAATTTTTGGTAACCAAGATGCCAGTGAAGCACGCCGTGAACTTGTGGTGCGTTGGATTAGTACAGTCGGTAACTACGATTACATGTTTGACTGGGTATTTGCTCAAAATGGTGTAATTGGAATTAATGCGGGCGCAACAGGTATTGAAGCCGTGAAAGGCGTTAAATCACGCACCATGCATGACAGCACTGCAAAAGAAGACACCAAATATGGAACTTTGATTGACCATAATATTGTGGGTACAACGCATCAGCACATCTATAACTTCCGTTTAGATATGGATGTAGATGGTGAAAAAAACAGCTTCATGCACATGGACCCTGTAGTGAAGGCCAACGACAAAGGTGATGTTCGTACAAGTACGATGCAAATTGATAGTAAAGTGATTAGTAATGAGCAAAATGCGGCTGAAAAATTTGATCCATCCACTATTCGCTTACTCACGAACTTCAACAAGGAAAATAAATTAGGTAATCCGGTTTCTTACCAACTTATTCCGTTTGCAGGTGGAACACACCCTGTTGCGAAAGGTGCCAATTTTTCTAAAGATGAATGGTTATTTAAACGTTTGAACTTTATGGATAAGCAAATTTGGGTGACGCAATATAATCAGGATGAACGCTATCCTGAAGGTAAATATTCAAACCGTTCGACTCATGACACAGGGTTAGGACAATTCATTGGCAACAACGAAAATATTGAAAATAAAGACCTTGTGGTGTGGATGACAACAGGTACAACGCATGTAGCACGTGCTGAAGAATGGCCAATCATGCCGACAGAGTGGGTCAATACCCTCATCAAACCGTGGAACTTCTTTGACAACACGCCGACTTTAAACTTGGGTGAAGAAGAGCAAAACACGCAGCACGACCATCACTAAAAATGTGCATGAGCCAGAATGGGTAACGAATAAGTTACCCATTCCTGAGCGCTGGTAAGCCGTTCACAAAAAGGAATTTCTCAATGAAAAATTTATTTTCTCAGGTTGTGAGAGGGACTCTCTTTGTCTCATTTTTTTCAACTGCGCATGCTGGTGAGCTTGAAATTAAACCGACTTTTGAAGCAACTTTTGGGGCTTTTAGTAGCGGTAAAAGCTATAACGGCGAAAACCTAGATGACGAAAGAATAAATTGGCAAGAAGGCCACCTTAAATATGGTGCTAAAGGGCAATATACCTTTAAAAATAATCAGCTCTATGCAAGCTTGAGCGGTATTAGCTCTGCAACATTTGGTGATGGTGATGCAGGCCAAAATAGTAATGGTAAAGAACGCAAAACAGATGTGAATGAATGGGTCATTGGCTTTAAAGACGGTACCAATAAAGATGAGTTGAAGACTTATGATTTAAGTATTGGCCGACAAAACATTATGATTGGCGACGGGTTTTTCATTGCGGGTGATGCATTAAATCTCGGCAAACCTCCAGCAGATGGCGCCTTAGACCGAGGCGGGGCATATTATCTGGCAGCGCGTCGAAGTTTTGATTTTACCAGTCTGCTTCAATACAAACTGAAAGAGAATACAACGCTAAAACTGGCTTATTTAAAATCGAATAATAAAGCACAATTTTTATCTGAACTCTTTGTAACTGATCTGATGTATCAGATTAAAGATAAGGGTGTTGGGTTTACTTACTTAAATGTATTAGACCTTAAAGATGCTGAACAAGTTTCAGGACGAGAAGACCTTAAAAATTATACTTTGCGGTTAAATTATCAACCTTTACCAGAGCTACAAGTTAAGTCTGAGTTTGTTATTCAAGATAAAAAAGATAGTCAAGAAAATGCAGGTTACGTAGGGCTGAACTATAACTTTTTATCTTCAAAATATACGCCGTCATTAGGTTACCGTTTTAGTCATTTTTCAGACCAATATGATCCTATGTTTTATGGGAATACAGTCGGGTTCGGCACGTGGTTTCAGGGCGAAGTTGCCGGAAATTATGCTGGCCCATTTAATAAAAATGCAGATATTCACCAAGTTTCTTACATGATGAGCTTAAAAGAAAATTTTATGTTAGGTGCTTTGGCTTATAAGTTCAAAACAGTCAATAAGTCTTTAAGCAATGTGGATGGACATGAGCTGGATGTGTTCTCGGTTTGGTCCGTCAATAAAAAATTCAATGTTATTCCGTTGGTTGGACTCTATAAGCCTAAACAGGATATCCAGAGTGGCGGCACTCAAAACTACGATGACAAAACCAATGTGTATGCACAGTTGATTCTGCAATACATCTATTAATAGATTCTTTTAAATGAATTGAGAGAAATAAAAATGAGTGAAGTTCAAATTCTAGCAAGCGTACAGCAATTTATGGCACGTCAACATGGACACTTTATTGATGGAAAATTAGTTGCTGCTGAGTATTTAGATAAAGTAGATATAGTGAATCCATCGACTGAACAGGTTGTTGCTCAAATTAGTATTGGTAGTCAACAAGACGTTGAAAGCGCCGTGAAAAGTGCTGAACATGCTTTTCAAAATGCTTGGGCGGAAACTACGCCGTATGAACGTGGCGTTAAACTTA